>JAKSBY010000642.1 GCA_022360855.1 Sphingomonadales bacterium
ATCCTTCGCCGAAATGGTCGAGGACAAGACCGTCCTCGACGGCCTGTTTACGCTCTATCAGGATCCCAAGACCGGCTCGCTGATGATGGCGGTCAGGAAGGATCAGCTCGGCAAGGAGTATATCTACTTCACCCATACGGTTGAAGGCGTCGTCGAGGCGGGGCATTTCCGTGGCAATTTCCGCGAGGATCATGTTTTCAAAATAAACAAGGTTTTCAATAAGTTGGAGATCTCTGTTGAGAACACATATTTCTATTTTGACCCGGAAAGCGCGTTGTCCCGCGCGGCCGATGCCAACATCTCGCCGGCGGTTATCCAGGCGGAAGAGATCATCGCGGAAAGCGACGATGGCGAGACCTTCCTGATCAAGGCCGACGGGCTGTTCCTCAAGGAGGCGCTGCACCAGGTCAAACGCTCCAAGCGCCCGGACGAGAAGCCCGGCGAGCGGTTTGCGCTCGGCAAGCTTTCCAAGGAAAAGACTCGCTATGAGGAGGTGCGCAACTATCCGGCCAACACCGACGTCACGGTGAGCTACGTCTATGACAACCCGGCGCCGGTCAATTATGGCGGCTCGGAAATCACCGACGCCCGCGCTGTGACCATCACGATGCAGCACAGCCTCGTCGAGATGCCGGATAATGATTTCGTGCCCCGTATCGATGACGCACGGGTCGGCTATTTTTTTGATCGCGTGACCGATCTGACGTCGACCAGCGCCGCGCCCTATCGGGACCTGATCGCGCGCTGGCACCTGGTGAAAAAGGACCCGACCGCCGCGGTCTCCGAGCCCGTGGAGCCCATCGTTTGGTGGATCGAGAATACGACGCCAATGGAATATCGCGAGACGATCCGCGATGCGGTCCTGGCGTGGAACATCGCCTTCGAGGCGGCCGGCTTCAAAGACGCCGTACAGGTCGAGGTGCAGCCGGACGACGCCGAGTGGGACGCGGGCGATGTGCGCTACAACGTGTTGCGCTGGACATCGTCACCCAATCCGCCCTTCGGCGGCTACGGTCCGAGCTTCACCAATCCGCGCACGGGCCAGATCATCAGCGCCGACATCATGCTGGAATTCGTCTTCCTGACGAACCGGCTCAGATCCGGCGAACTGTTTGCGGAAGCCGGGCTCGGCCTTGACCACGAGAAGGCGCTGACCGAGACCGGCGACAAGCCGTTTCTCTGCTCCCTCGGCCATAACCTGCAACACGACCTGCTGCTTGGCCGGGCCGTGCACGCGGTCAATGGCGCGCCCGGCGAAAACACCAAGCAGCTCCTCAAAGAGGCGCTTTTCTACCTGATCCTGCACGAGGTGGGCCATACGCTCGGGCTCAACCACAATATGCGGGCGAGTCAGCTCTATGGGCTGGCCGACATCCACGACACGTCGAAGACCGAGGAGACGGGGCTGATCAGCTCGGTGATGGACTATCCGGCGATCAACTTCGCCTGGCCGGGTCAGGCGCAGGGCCAGTATTACACGGTCAAGCCCGGCCCCTACGATATCTGGGCCATCCAATTCGGCTACAGCCCGGATTTGGACGATCCCGATGCCCGCAACGCGCATCTCGCGCGCTCCAGCGAACCGGCGCTCGCCTTCGGCAACGACGCCGACGACATGCGTTCGGCGGGCAAGGCCATCGACCCCCGGGTGATGATCAGCGATATGTCGTCGGACTCCATGGGCTTCGCGCTGCGCCAGATGGAGCTGGTCGACGACACCATGGCGAAGCTCAAGGCCAAATACACCAAGTCCGGCCAGTCCTGGCAGGCGATGCGTGATGCCTATCTCATCCTTACCGGCACGAAACAGCAGGCGGCACGCGTGATCTCACGCCATGTCGGCGGCGTCTACATTGATCGCTCGCTGGCCGGGCAGGAGGGCGGCGGCACGCCATACGTGCCGGTGGCCTATGAAGATCAGAAGGCGGCGCTCGATGCACTGGGTGCGCATTTCTTCGCGCCCGACGCCTTTGAGATCTCGGCGGATCTGGCGAGCCATCTGCAGCCCCAGCGCCGCGGCTTCGACTTTTTCGGCGCAACGGAAGATCCCAAGTTTCACGAACGCGTGCTGACAATGCATCGCGACGTGTTGGATCATCTGATGCACCCGGTGGTGCTGAGGCGTTTGACCGATACCCGGCTGTACGGAAACGAATATTCGGCGTCCGAGTTTCTTGGCGATCTGACCGACACGATCTTCCGGGACGATTTGCAGGGCGACGTCAACACGTTCCGTCAGAACCTGCAGATCGACTACGTCAAGCGCCTGATCGCCATCGTCGAGGGCGACGGGTGGGACAGCGTCTCCAAGTCCGCCGCGCTGACCAATCTCGGGCGCATCGCGGCCTGGATGTCGGGCCGTGACGGGTGGTTCGACAGCCTCGTTCACGGCTGGCAGCCGGATAGCCGCGAGACAGCGGCGCACCGTCGACATCTTGCACATTTGATCAGGCCCGTGATCGACGGCTGATAGCGGCCGCCGATTACCCATTTGTCACCCGCCGGCTTGACCGGCGGGTCCATGGGGCCACCGCCGAGGCATCGGCACTATGGATTCGCCGATCAAGTCGGCGAATGACAATTTGTGAATGGAGGTGTTAGGCTCGCGCGACCGCCATTGGCGAAGTAGTTTCCGAGGTGTTTATGAGGGCGGTTGTCCGTTCTTTGATTGCCTGTTTTCTGACGATCTCCTCCGCGAGCGCAGAGGAAGGCCGCCCGTTCACGGCGGAGGATCTGGTCAGGCTTTACCGCGTGTTCGACCCGCAGGTTTCGCCGGATGGGGACCGGGTGGCCATGTCCGTGCGCGAAACCGTTATGGAGGTAAATCGCGGCCAGAGCGATCTTTGGCTGTATACCAACCAGCGTGGGCGGCGGGCGGATCTGCGGCGGCTGACGACGCTCGGCGCCGATGACCGGGCGCCGCGCTGGTCGGCCGACGGCAAGACGCTCTACTTCCTTTCGAACCGGACGAACACGACGCAAATCTGGGCGCTGCCGACCGAGGGCGGCGAAGCCCGGCAGGTGACCGACTTTCCGCTTTCCGTCACCAGCCTCCGGGTGTCGCCAAGCGGCGGGCATCTGGTGTTTTCCGCCCGTGTGTTCCCGGACTGCGCGGATTTCGCCTGCACGGCAAGCCGGCTCAATACGCGCGAGGCGCAAAAGGAGACGGGCGTCGTTTACGACCGCCTGATGGTCCGCTCGTGGGATGTCTGGCGCGACGGGTTGCAGTCGCACCTGTTCTCGCTGGCACTCGACGATGACGGCTTTGCGGCCGGCGTGCCCGTGAACCTCTCCGCTCCCCTGGATGGCGACGTTCCGGCGCCGCCTTTTGGTGATTCGGAGGCCTATGCCATCTCCGCCGATGGCCGCTTTGTCGTCTTTTCTCTCAAAGTCCAGGGACCGGACGAGGCCTGGTCGATCAATTCGGACCTCTGGCGCGCGCGGATCGACGGGGCTGGCGATCCGGTCAACCTGACCGCGCGAAATCCGGCGCGCGACGAACGGCCCGTGCTGTCGCGCAACGGCCGCTGGCTCGCCTGGGTGGCGAGCGAGGGGGCGACGCGCTGGGCGGCGGCACGTCACGTCATGCTGATGGACTTGAGGTCCGGCGAGTTGCGCCGGCTGGGGGCCGACTGGGACCGCTCACCCACGGCAATCGGTTTCGCCGCGAACAGCCGGTCGATCCTGGCGACAGCCGACCATCTCGGGAAGCGGGCGCTGTGGCGCGTTCCCCTGAACGGCAAGCCGCCGGTCTTGCTTGTCGACGACGGCAGCGTGCTCGACTTCGATGCCTCCGACAAGTTCATCTACTTCACCAAGAGTACCCTGACCGCGCCTCCGGAGCTCTATGTGTCCGACCGAGAGGAAATCGGCGCGGTGCAACTGACGCCCTTTAACAAAAGCCTGCTCGAAGGCGTTGAATTGGGCGAATTCGAACAGTTCAGCTTCAAAGGTGCCGACGACGACACGGTGTATGGCTACGTCGTCAGGCCAGTCGGGCTCGAGGCCGGGCAACGCTATCCGGTCGCCTTCATCATTCACGGTGGCCCGCATAGCAGCAAGGGCAACAGCTTTCACTTCCGCTGGAACCCGCAGACCTATGCGGGCGCCGGCTATGGCGTCGTGTTCATCGATTTCCACGGCTCGACCGGCTATGGTCAGGCCTTCGTGGAATCGATCATCGGCGATCGTGGCGGGCGCACGCTGACCGATCTCAAGCTCGGCCTCGCGGCGGCGCTCGACCGCTATCCATGGCTCGACGGCGAGCGGGTCTGCGCCCTCGGCGCCTCCTTCGGTGGCTATATGGTCAACTGGATCGCCGGCGCCTGGCCCGACCGTTTCAAATGCCTGGTCAATCACGACGGCATCTTCGACAACCGCATGAAATACTACACCAGCGATATAAACGGCTATCTGGAGGAGGCGTTCGGTGGCCCGCCCTTCGCACCCGGCGCTGACCATGAGACCCATAACCCGGCGCGGCTTGTCGATAACTGGCAAACACCCATGCTGGTGATCCATGGCGGCCAGGACTTCCGCGTCACTGACACGCAAGGCCTTGCCGCCTTCACCGCCGCCCAGCGCAAGGGCATCCCGAGCCGCTTCCTCTATTTCCCGGACGAGAACCACTGGATCTTGAAGCCGCATAACAGCCTGCAATGGCACCGCGAGGTGGAGGCCTGGCTGGCGCGCTGGCTTAAAGACACAAGTGTTTCTGGCGAGTGAGAATTGAGCAACGGTCTGTCGCGTTTTAGCCACAGCGCGGCGCTAATTGGATGGAAAAGCTGGGGTTTCAGTGGTACTTAACGGTTGGAATTGAGAGTCCGGCCCATGCTCGATCAACTTTGGCAGGAATTGAAGCGGCGCAAGGTTATCCGTGTCGCGGCCGTCTACGTCGTCGTGGCCGCGGCGATTATGGAGCTGGCGTCCAACATGATGCCGGCGCTGCGGCTTCCGGACTGGTCGGTGACCCTGGTGGCGGTGCTTCTGATCGTAGGGTTGCCGCTTTGCGTGATCATCGCCTGGGCCTATGAGACTGGCCCCGAGGTGGCGGCCGACGCCGTCGCTGGGGAAGCCGGAGAGGGTGGCACGACGGGCCGGGGCGGTGATTTTTGGGGCCTGGCGCTTTCCGTCCTGATGCTGGCCATCATCGGGATTTCCGTGTTCCGCTACTGGGAGTACCGCAGCGGCGGGTTGGCGGAGGGCGAGGCCGCTGGCCAGGAGCTTTCCGTCGCGGTCCTTCCGTTTGCCGATTTCAGCGCCGAGGGCGATCAGGAGTATTTCGCCGATGGCGTCGCCGAGGAGATTCTGAATGTGCTGGCCAAGACCGAGGGCCTCAAGGTCGCGGCCAGAACCTCTTCCTTTCAGTTCAAAGGCAAGAACAAGGACGTCTCGGAGATCGGCCGGACGCTCAACGTAGACGCCGTGCTTGAGGGCAGCGTGCGTAAGTCCGGCAACCGGATTCGCGTCACCGCGCAGCTTATCGATACCAAAGACGGCTACCACATCTGGTCCAAAACCTTCGAGCGCGAGATCGACGACATCTTCGCCATCCAGGACGAGATTTCGCTCGCCATCGCCACCGAGCTCAAGGGCGACGAGGCGGAGGAGCCGGTGCGTTACGCCCGGGCCGGCGGCACGGCCGATCTGGAAGCTTACCAGGCCTATTTGAAAGGCGTCTACCACCGTGGCCGGCGCACCGCCCCGGACCTGCGCCGCGCGGCCGAACTGTTTCACGAATCGATCCAGCTCGATCCCTACTACGCCAGCGCCTATGGCGGGCTTGCGCGCACCATGTTTCTCGGCGAGGGCTATCGGGCCTTCCCTCAAGAGCAGGCTTTTGGCGAGGGCCGCACCGCGGCGCTCAGGGCATTGGAGCTCGATCCCGACAACTCGGAAGCGCGCGCGGCGCTTGCCGGCATTCAGGCGTGGGGCGACTGGGAGTTCCTGGAAGCCCAGGCAACCTTCGAACGGGCGCTCGAAGACAACCCCAACGATGCCGAGGCATATCATTGGTACAGCATGCTGCTTGGTTGGATGGGCAAGGAAGAGGAGGCCGACCGGGCATCGGAGCGCGCCTATGAGCTCGATCCGCTCGCCATCCCCATCGCGCTCAAGAAAGCCTGGCACTACTTTAAGCAAGACAAGCCCGAAGAGGGCATGGCGCAGCTCGAGGACCTGATTTCCCGCAACCCCGGCAATACAACGCTCATGGGCACAAAGTCGGCCATGCTGTCGGAGTTAAAGCGCTTTGACGAGGCCGAGGAGATCATCGAAACGGCCTTTGACGATACGCCGGAGGACGTTGCCGAGGTCTGGATGCATCGCGGCTGGCTGGCGCTGAAGCAGGAAGACGAGGCCGCCGGCGAAGAGGCACTGAAGAACCTCCTGGCGCTGCGCAAGGAACATCCGCACCTCGTGTCCAACCTGCTGCTGGCCCGGTTCTATTACGAGCTGGGCGACGAGGAGACGGCGCTGGCCTATCTGAAGGCCGCCGATGCCGCGCGCGAGAACAACATCTTTGAAATGATGTATGACAAGGACGCTCGGCCGATCCTCTCCGAGCTTCCCAACCTCATGACCGCCATTCGCAAGGCGGGTCTGGAACTCCCGAAACTGGGTGAGCCGGAAGGCTGATCAAATAAAGGGTAGCGTCCCTTTTTTTGAAAAGGGGACGCTACCCTTTTTTTCACTACGACCCCTGGATTGCTTCGCTCCGCTCGCAATGACGGCCAGGGCCGTTTTCGCGCTTTTTATCAGACCGGCGATCTGATACACGGTGCGCTCTTCGTGACGGGTAGAGTGATGCTGGACAAGACCTACAATCCGGGCGAGATCGAGGCCAGATGGTACGACCATTGGGAGGGCTCGGGCGCGTTCAAATGCGGCCAGCGGCCCGATGCACAGCCCTATACCATCGTCATCCCACCGCCCAATGTGACGGGCTCGCTGCATGTCGGCCATGCGCTCAACAACACGCTTCAGGATATTCTGATCCGGTTTGAGCGCCTCCGGGGCAAGGATGCGCTGTGGCAGCCGGGAACCGATCACGCCGGCATCGCCACCCAGATGGTGGTGGAGCGGGAGCTGGCCAAGGAAAACACAAGCCGCCGCGACCTTGGCCGCGAGGCATTCGTCAAGCGCGTCTGGCAGTGGAAAGAGGAGTCGGGCGGCAAAATTACGCGCCAGCTTCGCCGGCTCGGCTCGTCCTGCGACTGGAGCCGGGAGCGCTTTACCATGGACGAGGGCCTGTCCGCCGCCGTCCTCAAGGTGTTCGTCGACTATTACCGGGCGGGGCTGATCTACCGCGACAAGCGGCTCGTCAACTGGGACCCCAAGCTGCACACCGCCATTTCCGACCTGGAGGTGGAGAGCCGCGAGGAAAACGGCCATCTCTGGTATTTCCGCTATCCGGTCGAGGGCGAGGAGGGCCGCCATCTGGTGGTGGCGACCACGCGGCCCGAGACCATGCTCGGCGACACCGCCGTTGCCGTGCATCCGGAGGATGAGCGCTATAAAGATTTGGTCGGCAGGCATGTCATCCTGCCGCTGGTGGGCCGGCGCCTGCCCATCGTGGCCGACGAGTGGGCCGACCCGGAGCAGGGCTCGGGCGCGGTGAAGATCACCCCGGCCCACGATTTCAATGATTTCGAGGTCGGCAAGCGTCACGACCTGGAGATGGTCAACATCTTCGACCGCGAAGCCGTGCTCAACGACAACGCGCCCGAGGCCTATCGCGGGCTCGACCGCTACGAGGCCCGCAAGCGCGTCGTCGCCGACCTCGAAGAACAAGGCTTGGTCGAAAAGATCGAACCGCACGTCCATATGCTGCCATACGGGGACCGCTCCGGCGTGGTCATCGAGCCCTGGCTGACCGACCAGTGGTATGTGGACGCCGAGACCCTGGCGCAGGAGGCAATCCGGGCGGTCGAGGACGGGCGCACCCGCTTCTTCCCGAAGAATTGGGAGAAGACCTATTACGAGTGGATGCGCAACATCCAGCCCTGGTGTATCTCCCGCCAGCTCTGGTGGGGCCATCAGATCCCGGCCTGGTATGACGAGGCGGGCAACGTCTATGTGGCGGAGAGCGCGGAGGCGGCGCAGGCCGAGGCCGGCGCGGGCGTTGCGCTGAGGCGCGATCCGGACGTGCTGGATACCTGGTTCTCCTCGGCGCTGTGGCCGTTCTCGACGCTCGGCTGGCCCGAGGAAACGCCCGAGCTGGCGCGCTTCTATCCTACGTCTACGCTGGTGACGGCCTTCGATATCATCTTCTTCTGGGTCGCCCGGATGATGATGTCGGGCCTCTACTTCCGCGGCGAGGTGCCGTTCAAGAACGTCTACATCACGTCCTTGGTCCGCGACGCTCAGGGCAAGAAGATGTCCAAGTCCCTGGGCAACGTGATCGACCCGCTCGACTATATCGACAAATACGGTGCCGACGCGCTCCGTTTCACCCTGGCCGCCATGGAAAGCCAGGGCCGCGACATCAAGCTCGCCGAATCCCGCGTCGAGGGCTACCGCAATTTCGGCACCAAGCTCTGGAACGCGGCGCGGTTTCTGGAGATGAACGGGTGTGTCGGCGGGACAGGGGACTTCGATCCGGCCACGGCCCGGCTCACCGTCAACCGCTGGATCGTCAGCGAGACGGCCAAGGCGGCGGGAGCCGTCACCGCCGCGCTCGAAGCCTTCCGCTTTAACGACGCGGCCGACGCCATCTATCATTTCACCTGGGGCACCTTTTGCGACTGGTATCTGGAGCTGATCAAGCCGGTGCTGACCGGCGACGACGAGGGCGATGCGGAAGAGGCCCGGCGCACCGCCGCTTGGGCCGCGGACCAGATCCTGGCGCTCTTGCACCCCTTCATGCCCTTCATCACCGAAGAACTGTGGCACGCCCTGGCGGGTGCCCGCGAGACCGACCTAATCCTGGCCCACTGGCCTGAGCTTTCGGAGGAACTGATCGACGAAGGCGCCGCCGACGAGATCGGCTGGGTCATCCGTATGGTCTCGGAAATCCGCACCGGCCGCGCCGAAGCCAACGTGCCGGCCGGCGCCAAGATCCCTGCTTATCTCAAAGGCGCGGGCGCGGACACCGCCTCCCGCCTCGCCACCCATGGCGGGATGATCGAACGGCTCGCCCGGCTCGAGAGCCTGACCGCCAACGAGGACGCCGCCACCGACGGCACGCTCCAACTCGTGGTCGACGAAGCCACGGTCATCCTGCCCCTGGCCGGCGTCATCGACCTGGCCGAAGAACGCGCGCGCCTCAATAAGGCCATCGATAAAACCTCCAAAGAGATCAAAGTGTTATCCGGGCGCCTTAAGAACCCCGGCTATCTTGAAAAGGCCCCGGAGCACATCGTCGCCGAGGCCCGCGAACGCCTCGCCGCCGAGCAGCAAACCGCCGAAAAGCTGCAAGCGGCCCTGGAGCGGCTGGGGTAGGGTCCATGCCCCTCAAAGCCTCGATCATTCAGGTCACGCCCTTTGTGCAGAACTGCACGCTGCTCTGGGACGACGCGACCATGGTCGGCGCGGTGGTCGATCCCGGCGGCAATGTGGAGCGGATCACCAACGAGATCGATAAGCAGGGGGTGACGGTCGAGAAGATCCTGCTGACGCATGGTCATCTGGATCATGCGGGCGGGGCGGCCGAGCTCGCCGAGACGCTCGGCGTGCCCATCGAGGGACCGCATATAGAAGACAAGTTCTGGATCGACGCCATCCCCGAGCATGGGGCCGCCTATGGCATGCCCGGCGGCCGGTCGTTCACGCCGGACCGCTGGCTCGCGGGCGGCGAGACGGTCTCTTTCGGCGACATCACCCTGGACGTCTACCACTGCCCCGGGCACACGCCGGGTCACGTTGTGTTCCACCACCCGCCCTCGGAGCTCGCGCTGGTTGGCGACGTGCTGTTCAAGGGCTCCATCGGCCGCACCGACTTTCCCAAGGGCGACCATGCGGCGCTGATTCGCTCGATCCGCGAAGAGCTCTGGCCCTTGGGCGACGAGACCGTGTTCGTCTCTGGCCACGGCCCGCTGTCCACCTTCGGCGACGAGCGCCGCACCAACCCCTTCGTCGCCGACGACCGCTACTAAGCGCAGATTCTGCCTTCCAGGCGGGCCGGCAACCCGCTAGTTTGCGCCGGTCTTATTTGCCATGCGAGTTGATGTTATGGATGCCCCCACCTTCGACAAATCGAAACTGCCGAGCCGCCATGTGACCGAGGGGCCGGAGCGCTCGCCGCACCGGTCCTATTACTATGCCATGGGGCTCACCGAAGAGCAGATCCATCAGCCGCTGGTTGGCGTCGTTTCCTGCTGGAACGAGGCAGCGCCCTGCAATACCGCGTTGTCACGCCAGGCCAAGGTGGCCAAGCAGGGCGTGGAAAAGGCGCACGGCACGCCGCGGGAATTCACCACCATCACCGTCACCGACGGCATCGCCATGGGCCATGAGGGGATGAAGTCCTCGCTGGTCAGCCGTGAGGTGATCGCCGATTCGGTGGAGCTGACCATGCGCGGCCACTGCTACGACGCGCTGGTCGGCATCGCCGGCTGCGATAAGTCGCTGCCCGGGCTGATGATGGCCATGGTGCGGCTCAACGTGCCGGCGGTCTTCATGTATGGCGGCTCGATCCTGCCCGGCAAGTTCCGCGGCGAGGATGTGACCATCGGCGACGTGTTCGAGGCCGTCGGCAAATACGAATCCGGCGAGGTCGACGCCGCCTATCTCAAGGAGCTGGAATGCGTCGCCTGCCCTGGCCACGGCGCCTGCGGCGGGCAGTTCACGGCCAACACCATGGCCTGCGTATCGGAGGCCATGGGGCTGGCGCTGCCGGGCTCGGCCGGGGCGCCGGCGCCCTATGAGAGCCGCGACGAATACGCCTTCGCTTCCGGCGAGGCGGTGATGGCATGTCTTGCGCAAGGCATCCGGCCCCGCGACGTGGTCACCCGCCCGGCGCTGGAGAACGCGGCGCGGATTGTCGCCGCTACCGGCGGCTCGACCAACGCCGCGCTTCACCTGCCTGCCATCGCCAATGAGGCGGGCATCGACTTCGACCTCTTCGACGTTGCCGAGATCTTCCGCTCGACCCCCTATATCGCCGACCTCAAGCCGGGCGGCAAATACGTTGCCAAGGACATGTACGAGGCCGGCGGCGTGCAGATGGTGATCAAGACCCTGCTGGACGGCGGCTATCTGCACGGCGACTGCCTGACTGTCACGGGAAAGACCCTTGCCGAAAACGTTGCAGACCTTGAGTGGCGTTCGGATCAGGACGTGATCTACCCGCACGACGCGCCGCTCTCGCCGACCGGCGGGGTTGTCGGCCTGAAGGGCAATCTGGCGCCGGATGGGGCCATTGTGAAGGTCGCCGGTATGCAGCGCTTGCGCCACGAAGGCCCGGCGCGCTGCTTCGACTGCGAGGAGGACTGCTTCACGGCCGTGGAACGTCGGGACTACAACGAAGGCGACGTCTTCGTCATCCGCTATGAGGGCCCCAAGGGCGGCCCCGGCATGCGCGAGATGCTGGCCACCACCGCCGCCATCTACGGCCAGGGCATGGGCGACAAGGTGGCGCTGATCACCGATGGCCGGTTCTCCGGTGCCACCCGCGGCTTTTGCGTCGGCCATGTCGGGCCGGAAGCTGCCGAGGGCGGACCCATCGCGCTCCTCGAAGACGGCGATATCATCGTGCTCGACGCCGAGGCCGGCACCC
>JAKSBY010000028.1 GCA_022360855.1 Sphingomonadales bacterium
ACGAGACCGTGGCCATGCTCGCCAAGCAGGCGGTGGTGCAGGCCGAAGCCGGCGCCGATATCGTTGCGCCGTCGGACATGATGGACGGGCGCGTCGGCGCCATCCGCGCGGCGCTGGATGCCGCCGGCCACGAAAACGTGCTGATCATGGCCTATGCGGCGAAGTACGCCTCCGCCTTCTACGGCCCGTTCCGCGATGCGGTCGGCTCCGCCGCCAACCTTCAGGGCGATAAGAAGACCTATCAGATGGACCCGGCCAACGGCGCCGAGGCGCTGCGCGAAGTGGCGCTAGACGTTGCCGAAGGGGCCGACAGCGTCATGGTCAAACCCGGCCTCCCCTATCTCGACGTGGTTGCGGCGGTGAAGCAAACGTTCGGCGTGCCCACCTTCGCCTATCAGGTCTCCGGCGAATACGCCATGATCGCCGCCGCATCCGGGAATGGCTGGCTCGACCGCGAAGCGGTCATCCTCGAAAGCCTGATCGCTTTCAGGCGCGCCGGCGCCGACGGCATCCTCACCTATTTCGCCCGCGAGGCGGCGCGCCTGATCGCTGAAAAAAGCTGAGCGGGTCCATGGACTGGATCGCCGATCCCAACATGTGGGCCGCGCTGGCGACCCTGACCGTGCTCGAGGTCATTCTCGGCATCGACAACGTGATCTTCATCTCGATCGTTGCCGAGCGGCTGCCGGAGCATCAGCGCCCGCGCGCCCGGCAGCTCGGCCTGGCGGCGGCGCTCGGCATGCGCATCGTGCTCTTGGCCAGCATCGTCTGGATCATCGGCCTCACCAAGCCGGTCTTCGCCATCAACGATTTCGCCGTCTCCTGGCGCGATATCATCCTGTTCGTCGGCGGGCTGTTCCTGATCTACAAGGGCACCACCGAGATTCACAAGTCAGTGGAAGGCGCCGAACACAGGGCAAGCGCCGCCGTCAGCACCACATTCGGCGCGGTGGTGATGCAGATCATGCTGCTGGACATCGTGTTCTCGCTGGATTCGGTGATCACGGCCATCGGCATGGTCGACGAGCTCGGGGTGATGATCACCGCGGTCGTCATCGCGATGGGCGTCATGCTGTGGGCGTCAAAGCCGATTTCCGCCTTTATCGCACGCCACCCGACCGTCAAGATGCTCGCCCTGAGCTTCCTACTGATGATCGGCGTGGCGCTGATCGCCGACGGGCTGCACTTCCACTTCCCGCGCGGCTACATCTATGCCGCCGTCGGCTTCGCCATCTTCGTCGAAGCCCTCAACCTGGCCGCGGCGCGCAACCGAAAAGAGCGGAAAAAGGCCAAACAGTCCGGCGCGGAATAGAACCTCTCAGCCGCGAAACCTGCGGATCAGGCTGGAGGTATCGTTGCGGTTGCCGCCCATGGCCTGGACATCGGCGTAGAATTGATCGACGAGCGCGGTCATGGGCAATGAGAGGCCGAGCCGCTTGGCTTCTTCCAGCACGATGGCCAGGTCCTTGCGCATCCAGTCCACGGCAAAGCCGAAATCGAACTCGCCGCGCACCATGGTGGCGGCGCGGTTCTCCATCTGCCAGGACTGCGCCGCGCCCTTGGAGATCACGTCGACCACGGCATCGGCATCGAGCCCCGCCTCGAGGGCGAAATGCAGCGCCTCGGCGAGTCCCTGTACGATGCCGGTGATACAGATCTGGTTGACCATCTTGGTCGTCTGGCCGGCCCCGGCCGGGCCCATGAGCCGGACCATCTTGGCGTAGGCGCCGATCACCGGCTCGGCGACGTCAAAAGCCTCCCTCTCACCGCCCACCATCACCGTGAGCTGGCCGTTCACCGCCCCCGCCTCGCCGCCCGAGACCGGCGCGTCGAGAAAACCGAAGCCGCGATCCGCCGCCGCCGACGCAAGCTCCCGTGCCAGGCTGGCGGAGACCGTCGTGTGATCCACGAAGACCGCGCCGACACGCATGGCCCCGAAGGCGCCGCCGTCGCCCAGCGTGACCTCGCGCACATCGGAATCGGCGCCGACGCAGGCGAAGACGACGTCCTTGTCTTGCGCCGCCTCAGTCGGGGTCATGGCCGACCCACCGCCATAGTCCCGAACCCAGGCCTCGGCCCTGGCGGCGGTGCGGTTGAAGACCGTAACGTCGTGGCCGGCACGCGCGAGATGGCCCGCCATGGGATAGCCCATGACGCCGAGACCGATGAATGCGACTTTGCCCATGATCGTCTCTCCGCTCGTCGAACAGAGGCTTGTTGCCCCGTCGGTTTGATTTATGGTGCGCCTTAGAAGCGCTCGGCGCCACCATGACGGGCGTGAAAATCGGAGGCAAGATGAAACTCTGGAAATGGATCGGTTGGGGGGCGCTCGGGGTTTTGGCGCTCGGTCTTATTGGCGGCGGTATCGGCTTCTTCTGGCTGCGAACCTCGCTGCCGCAGCTCAACGGCGAGATCACCTTGCGTGGTCTTTCCAGCGAGGTGACGGTCCATCGGGACCCCTACGGCATCCCCCACATCTATGCCGAGAACGAGGCCGACCTCTATTTCGCCGTGGGCTTCGTGCACGCGCAAGACCGGCTTTGGCAGATGGAATTCAACCGGCGGACAGCGCAGGGCCGGCTCTCCGAGATTGTCGGCGCGTCGACCGTGCCGATCGACCGCATGATGCGCACCCTCGGCGTCTATCGCAAGGCCGAGAGCGCCTACACCAATCTCGATTCCGAAACCCGCGACCTGCTTGCCGCCTATGCCGAAGGCGTGAACGCCTTCCTGGCCACCCGCTCCGGCGCGCTGCCGCCGGAGTTCGTGTTGCTCGGCATCGACCCCAAGCCCTGGCGGCCGCAGGATTCCATCGGCTGGCTCAAAATGGTGGCGTGGGATTTGGGCGCCAATTGGAGCATGGAGCTCTCCCGTCTCTCCTTGCTGCGGCAGATGCCGGCCGAGCGCGTACAGGAGTTTTTCCCGCCCTATCCCGGAGATGCGCCGCTGCCGCTCCCCGACCTGGCGGAGCTTTATGACGGCCTCGATCTGAACGTGGAGGCCGCGGCCCTGCCGGCACCGGCCGAGACGGCGCTCGGTTCCAACAACTGGGTGGTCTCGGGCGCGCGGACGGAGACCGGCAAGCCGCTGCTCGCCAACGACCCGCATCTTAGGCTCAATACGCCCTCGATCTGGTATATGGCGCATCTGAGCGTCGGCGGCCGCAACGTGGTCGGCTACACCATGGCCGGCGTGCCCTTCGTCATCCTCGGCCGCACCGACCGTATCGCCTGGGGCTTCACCAACACATCGCCCGACGTCCAAGACCTGTTTCTGGAGAAGATCACCGACCCGGCCACCGGCGCCTATCAGACCCCGGACGGCACCGCCCGCCTTGCCGTGCGCAGCGAGGAGATCGGAATCAGGGGCGAAGACCCGCTGACCATCGAGATTCGCGAAAGCCGGCACGGGCCGATCATTTCCGATGCGATCGAGTCCCTGCGTAAGGCCATGCCGGAGGGCACGGCCCTGGCATTTCAATGGACGGCCCTGGAGGACACGGATTCCACCGTCGCCGGCGCGCGCAACATCTTCGAAGCCCGGAGTTTCGACGAGCTTCGGCAACTGATGCGCGGCTACAAGGTGCCGCAGCAGAACATGGTCTACGCAGACACCGACGGCAATATCGGCTATCTCGCGCCGGCCAAGGTGCCGGTCAGGAGCACGAACAACGCCGCCAAGGGCCTGATTCCCGCCCCGGGCTGGAAAGCCGAATCCGACTGGATCGGCCAGATCCCCTATGACGAGCTGCCGGCGCGCTACAACCCGCCGTCGGGCATGATCGCCACGGCCAACGAGAAGATCGTCGACGACGACTATCCCCACTTTTTGACGTACGATTGGAGCCTGCCCTATCGCGGCGACCGTATCCGGGAGCTTCTGAAGGCAACCCCGAAACACTCCGTGGCCACGTTCCGCGATATTCAGCTCGACGTCATGTCGACCATTTCGCGGGATCTGTTGCCGCATTTTCTGCGGCTGGCGGACGGCATCGACGCGGAGGTACGCATGGCGCTGGCCGAATGGGACCTCGATATGGCGGCCGGCCGGCCCGAGCCGCTGATCATCACGGGATGGCACCGGGCCGTCCAGCGCCGGCTGTTTGCCGATGAGCTGGGCGAGGAATTCGGACGTTTCTGGAATTCGAAAACCGCCTTCCTCTTGGCCGTGCTGAGCGATACGGACGGCCAGTCGCGCTGGTGCGACGATGTGACGACCGAGGTGGAGGAGGACTGTGGCTGGGTCATAACCGAGGCGTTTGCGGATTCCTGGAACGAGCTGGTTGAAGAACATGGCGACGACTGGCGGTCCTGGGCCTGGGGCGACGCGCACATCACGCACCAATACCACCGGCCGTTTTCCGGCTTCCCGGTCCTGGGCAATCTGTTTTCGCTTTCCGCCCCGAGGGGCGGCGGCTTGTTGACCGTGGACGTGGCGGCGCACCGGTTTTCTTCGCGCCGGCCTTTCGAGAACACCTCGGGCGCCAGCATGCGGGCGATCTACGACTTCGCGGATTTGGACGACTCTCGCTTCATCCTGCCCACCGGCCAGTCCGGCATCCTGTTTTCGGATCATTACGACGACCAGATGCCGCTCTGGCTCGCAGGCGAGTATCTGACCATCCCCACGGACCCGGCGGCGGTCGAAGCGGCAACCGAACACACGCTGGTGCTCACGCCGGCGCCCTAAGGCCCGCCCTTCGACGGGCTCAGGGCGAACGGGGAAGACCGGGTTTTTCAGAACGGGTGTGGAATTCCGTTCGTGGTGAGCCTGTCGAACCATGAACGGCCGCCCCGGCGCCCGACAAACTCAATCAAACCTTAACCATCCTGGCCGATGATCGAAGCGCGGGGCGCCTGGGTCCCGGGCCGAAACTGAGTCTGTTGCGTGGCTGAAGAAGAAACCAACGTCCAGCCGATCATCGTCAAGAAGATCAACAAGGTCGAAGGCGGCCACCATGGCGGCGCCTGGAAGGTCGCCTATGCCGAATTCACGACCGCGATGATGGCCTTTTTCATGCTGCTTTGGCTCCTGAACGTCTCAGACAAAGAGACCTTGGAGGGCCTGGCCGACTACTTCACGCCCTCGACCGCGGCGGTCGTCTCCAATTCGGGCTCGGACGGCATGCTGGCAGGCACGTCGATGGCCTCCGAAGGCGTGCAGTCGTCGGGAACGATTGCGGTCGATATCGATGCCCCGCCGCCGAGCGAAACCGGCCAGGACGGCGCCCG
>JAKSBY010000630.1 GCA_022360855.1 Sphingomonadales bacterium
CAGCACCGTATTGCGGTTCTCGGAACGGCCGGACCGGTAGGAGATAACGGGCCCGACCCGGAAACGGTCCCTGTTCAGAACATTGATCTTCAGCTTGGTGCCCTGAAGGAAGACGATGTCCTTGTATCTGAGGTCGACGAGCGGCAGCACACGAAAGCGGTAATTGTCCGATCCCGTATAGTCGGGCGAAATGCCCGTGGCGATGCCCAGCCGGAGCGACAGGTCCTTGACCGGTATGTCGTCCGGCAGGATGAAGTCGAGCCCGGAGGCGATCGTGTCTATGGCATTGTCGAAGGCGCCAAACCGGCCTTGCGCAGACGCCGCGGGGGCGCCGAATGACAGGGCCGCGAGAAGGCCGATCCGCAGGAGCATTTTCGACACGGCGGTCTCCAACGATTCCATTAACGCCATCAACCGGTTAAGCAAAACTTAATCGAAACCCGAGTCAATTTCTTGACCGAAGTTGGACGACATAACGACGGACTAGCCCGCCGGTGCCCGCCAGCCGCCGCCGGTCATCCAATAAAAACGCCAGGATTGCAGGACGGTCGAAACCAAGCTGCCGATCACGATGCCCTTCAGCAGGCCCATCACGCCTTCCTGCAGGACGATGGCGAGCCAGTAGGACACGGGGATCATGACGAACATGTAGGACACGACTTGAATCGTGGTCGGCGCCCAGGTCTCGCTCAGGCCGCGCAGCGCGTTGGAGAGCGCCGTCTGCGCACCGTCGAAGATCAAAACGACGCCGGCAAAGGCGACCAGCGGAACCGTGACCGCGATCAGCGCGATGTCGTCAGAATAGAGGAGCACGACCTGCCGCGGGACAAGATTGAGCACGATGGCGGCGATGCCGATGACAATAGCGACCAGCCCGACCCCCGACCAGCCGGCCAGGGCGGTATCGGCCCGGTCGGCGCGGGAATGCGCGATCCCGACGCGCACCGACGTCGCCGCGCCGATCCCCGCCGCGACCATGAAGATGGCGGAGATGACGCTGAGCGCCAGCCCGTAGGCCGCCACCGCCAAGGTGCCGAGCCAGCCGGCGAAGATGGTCATCGCCGCAAAGGCCGCGACTTCGGCGCATAAGGCCACACCCGTCGCATAGCCCAGCTTGCGCTGGCCGGCCCATTCGGACCAGCGCGACCGGGCCCATCCGCGCACGCCGTAAATCCTCAGGCTCGGGCTGAACCAGATATAGGCGAAGGCGCCGATGCCGAGCCCGGTACGCATCACCGTGGTGGTCCAGGCGGAGCCCGCCGCGCCCAGCTCCGGCGCGCCCAGCTTGCCGAAGATCAGCGCGTAATTGAGCACCACATTGACCAGATTGGCGACCACCATCATCGCCATGCCGACTGCGGGCCGCTTCACCCCTTCGAGAAAAAACAGGCAGCCGACATAGACCATGTAGCCGGGCAGGCCGAAGGCCAGGATGCGCATGATGCGGCCGCCTTCGCTGACGAGCTCGGCCTCCTGGCCCATGACGTAGAGCCACGCCTCGCCCGGCAGGCAGATCAGCATGCCGGCGGCGCCTACGGCCAGCGCATAGGGCATGCTCCGCTTGAACACCTCGCCGCAGCCTTCGAGATCGCCGCGGCCGAAGGCGTTGGCGGTATACACCATGGTGCCCATCAGCATGCCGAGCGCGGTGACCAGCGCCACCATGATCATGGTGCCGTTGCCGAGATTGAGATAGGCCAGATGATTGGTGGCGTAGCGGCCGACCATGACCGTATCGACAATGGCCATGGCGATGATGCCGAGGCGCGACAGGATGGTCGGCCAGGCGAGCCGCAACAGCTCGCTCGTGTGCCGGCGGAGCCGCGCCGCCAGCCAGCGGCGGTCGATGGATGTTGCCTGATCCGACATAACCGATTCCCGGGCCACCGGGCGCGCGGCGCGGCGGCGGCCAAAAAGCCGGCCAACCTACGCCGATCATTTGTGCTTGGGAAGTGAAATCTAGGTTCTTGAAATCGCCAAAATCTCGCCCGATGATGCAGCCTTAAGAGTGAGAGCGCCGAGGGCCGATGAAACGCGTTTGGATCAGCTTTGCCTGCGGAATGCTGGCGGTTTTGGGGCCGGGTGTGGCGGCCGCCAACGGCCTGCCGCCCATCGTCGTGGACGGGCCGCGCAATGTCGCGGCCGAATACAGCATCTACTGGCGCGGCTTCCGCGTCGCCGGCGGCGACGTCAAGGTCGCGCTGGATACGCCCGACTACAAGATCAACGGGCGTTTCGAGACCAAGGGGATTCTGCGGCTTCTCGTGAAGGGCGTTTCCGACGGCGAAAGCGCCGGCACGGTGGACGAAGACTGGCGGCTGACGCCCGACTATTTCCGCACCCGCAGCGTCTGGAAGGGCGACCGCTATGGCCGCGACGTCGCCTTCGACGATGCCGGGCGGGGCGACGACGCGATCTTCATCCGGCCCGAGGACTACGAGCCTCTCGAGCGCGAGCCGGTGCCGGACGCGCTGCGCCAGGGGCTCGACCCGTTGAGCCTGATGATCCACGCCTCGCTCAGGCCATGGGTCGCCGGGCCGGACGGCCGGCCCCAGGTGCTGGCCGACGGCGAGATTTTCTCGACCTTCGACGGCCAGAGCTCCTGGACCTACGACATGCGCTGCGAAGACGAGCCGGTCCAGGTGAAGAAGAAGAGCCGCACTGTCTATGTCGGCCCGGCCTATCTTTGCGATATCCAGGTCGAGCAGACCGGCGGCTTCCCGACCGAGCGGGCGGAATCGGAACGGCGCATCGAATCCACCGGCCGCGAGCCGAAAATCACCATCTGGTTCGCCCGCATGGGCGATCCCGCGATCATGCTCCCGGTCAAGCTCCACGCCCGCCTCGCCAAACGCAAGGTCAAGATCTACCTGGCGAATCTGGAGAACGGCCAAGGCCCTCTCTGACGCCCCCGCGCGGCGTCGTCACTCTCCCGTCATCGCGAGGCCCGGAGGGCCGCGGCGATCTGGTTGCGGCAGAGCTCCGTCGTCCCGAGATTGCTTCGGCGCCGCCTCGCGATGACAGGGTGGGCCCGAGGGCTCAGCCGTAGTTGGGCTCTCTGCCGTGGCGCAGGCGGTAGAGGCGGTCGGCCTCGGGGCTCAGCGCGTGGACCAGGAAGACCAGACCGTCGGTCCTGACCGTCGAGTCCGGGCGGACGCCATAGGCGAGGTCGTGGAACAGCGTCAGCCC
>JAKSBY010000517.1 GCA_022360855.1 Sphingomonadales bacterium
GCCGCCGCCGGCCGGTGACAGGGTACGGATCGTTTCCGCGATGGATGAGACCGTATCCAGCAGGCCCCAGAAGGTGCCGAGCAGGCCGAGAAAGATCAGGAGCCCGATCAGATAGCGCGAGATCTCCCGGCCCTCGTCGAGCCGGGAGGCGATGCCGTCGAGCACCGACCGGGTCGACAGCGCAGAGAGTTTCATGGTGCCACGCTTTTCGCCAAGCATGGCGGCCATCGGCGCCAGGAGTCTGCCCGGCTTGGGCACGCCTTCGCCGTCTTCGGATTTCCGATAGGCCTTGGCCCATTCGATCTCGGGGCCAAGCTGCAACACCTGGCGGAAGACGAAAACGATGCCGATGAAGAGTACTGCGGCGATCGTGCCGTTCAGCGCCCGGTTGGCGAGAAACGCCTCCTGCAGCTGCACGATCAGCACCACGGTCAAAAGCAACACGACGATGACAAACATCACCATGCGGGTCAGATATCGGGTCGTCGATGTCATAGAGTGCTCGTCCCCTTCGCTGGCCGGTATCTTAAAGAGAAACCGGGCATCGATCCAGCGCCCGACCCTAATGAGCCATTAGGCGAAATTTAGGCGGGGAGTTTGAGCGCTTTGAGCAGGTTTCGGTGCAGCTTGTCGTTGGCGGCGACGACATCGCCGGTCTCGAGCATGTTGGAGCGGCCATCGAATTCACTGACGAAGCCGCCGGCCTCGCGGACGAGAAGGATACCGGCGGCGATGTCCCACGGGCTTAAGCCCGCTTCCCAGAAGCCGTCATAGCGCCCGGCGGCCACATAGGCGAGATCGAGCGCGGCCGAGCCGAAGCGCCGAACGCCCGCCACCTGCGGCATGATCTGGGCGAGCTCCTTGGCGAAGCGCTCCGAATCGCCGCGGCCCTTGAACGGAATGCCGGTGGCCAGGAGCGCTGTGCTCAACTGCTGGCGCACGGAGACGCGCATCCGGTTGTCGTTGACAAAGGCGCCGCGCCCGCGCTCAGCCCAGAACAGCTCGTCCTTGATGGGATCGTAGATCACCCCGGCGGTCACCGCGCCGCTCTCCTCGGCGGCGATGGAGATCGCCCAGTGGGGCAGGCCGTGCAGGAAATTCGTGGTGCCGTCCAGGGGGTCGACAATCCAGCGCGAATTGCCGCTCTTGGGCGGGATGGCGCCGGCCTCTTCGAGCAAAAACCCGAAGTCCGGACGGGCGTAGCCGAGTTCCTCGCGCAAAACCTCCTCGGCGCGCTTGTCCGCGACCGAGACGAAATCGGCCGGGCCTTTCTTGGAAACCTGGAGATTCTCGACCTCGCCGAAATCCCGGCGCAGGCCGCGCGCCGCCTTGGTGGCGGCCTTGACCATCACGTTAATGAGGGCGGAGCGTCCGGCCATCGCGCAAAACTCTAGTCGGCCCGTCCGGTGTAGGTGCGTTCCTCGGTGTTGACGATCACCTTGTCGCCGGCGTTGACGAAAGGCGGCACGCCGATCCGAAGGCCGTTTTCCAGAAGCGCGGGCTTGTAGGAGGAGGACGCGGTCTGGCCCTTGACCACGGGCTCGGTCTCGGTAACCTCAAGGGTCACCGTGTCCGGAAGTCTTACGCCGAGGGGCGTGGCCTCATACATCTCGATGGTGACCTGCATGCCGTCCTGCAGGAACACGGTGTCGTCGCCAACGTCTTCCTTGGCCAGCGAGATCTGGTCGTAGGTTTCGGTGTCCATGAAGGTGAGCATGTCGCCATCTTCATAGAGGAACTGGAAGTCCTTCTGCTCCAGCCGCACGCGCTCGACCCGCTCGGACGAGCGGAAGCGCTCGTTGAGCTTGGTGCCGTCGCGCAGGTTCTTCAGCTCCACCTGCAGATAGGCGCCGCCCTTGCCGGGCTGGGTGTGCTGGATCTTTACCGCGCGCCACAGCCCGTCCTTGTGTTCGATCACGTTGCCGGGGCGGATCGCGTTGCCGTCGATCTTCATAGGCTGGTCCGATTTTTTAAGTAGAGAAGCGCGCGTCTTCTATCAGCTTGCCGGGAGCTGTTCAATGGCTTCCGCCGGCTTCCTCGATGGCTTCGGTGAAGGCTTCGACCGCGGCCCTGGGTCCGGCCGGGTGCTGCCAGACCGCCGACGAGACGGCGAGGAAGTCGGCCCCGGCAGCCACCAGCGGCCCGCAATTCTCCGGCGTGATCCCGCCGATGGCGACGCAGGGGATCTCGGCCACCTCGCGCCACGCCTCCAAGAGGTCCGGCGTGGCCACGTACTCGGTCTTCTTGGTCGCAGTCGGGAAGAAGGCGCCGAAAGCGACATAGTCGGCCCCGGCCTCGCCGGCTTCGAAAGCCAGATGGCGGGAATTGTGACAGGTTATGCCGATATCGCGGCTGTGTCCGAGGATCTGACGGGCATCGGCCATGGCGCCGTCGCCTTGGCCGAGATGCACGCCGTCCGCGCCGGCAGTGGCCGCCAAATCGGCGCGGTCGTTGATCAGAAAGGCGACGTCGGCCTCGCGGCAGATGGGCCCGAGGGACGCCGCCGCTGCCAGCACGGTCTCGTCAGGCACGTCCTTGAGTCTGAGTTGCAGACAGGCGACATCGCCGCCGGCAAAGGCTTGGCGCAATGCGTCTGCAAACGCCGGCAGGTCGTCAATCCCGGGCGGTGTGATCAGGTAGAGGCGGCAGGAGGTCACAACGCGCCCTTAACCGGCAGAGGGTCAGGCCGCTTCCTGCTCCAAATCGGGCGACCAGCCGCCGGTCGCGGCCAGGCCGTTCATCCGGGCGCGGTGGGCAAAGGCCGCCTGAGCGGCCGGGATATTGCCGGCCTCGCCGCTCCAGGCCTTCAGGGGCGCTGCCTGCAGGGCGCGGCCGTAGGAGAAGCTCAGCGCCCAGGGCAGGTCGTAGCCGCCGGCGTTCATGGCGTTGAGATGGGCCGTGGCGTCGTAGTCCGACTGCCCGCCGGAAAGGAACACGATGCCCGGCACCGCCGCCGGCACCGCGCGCTTGAGGCAGCGTACGGTTTTCTCGGCCACTTCCTCGACGCCGGCCTGCGTCTCGCATTCGGTGCCCGAGACCACCATGTTGGGCTTGAGGATCGTTCCTTCGAGCACGACGCGATGCTCGAACAGGCGCGCATAGAGCATCTTCAGGGCAAACTCGGTGACTTCGAAACAGCGGTCGACCGTATGCGGCCCGTCCATCAGCACCTCGGGCTCGACGATGGGCACGATATCTGCCTCCTGGCACAGCGCCGCATAGCGGGCCAGCGCATGGGCGTTGGCATCGACGCAATAGGGGCTCGGGATGTGATCGCCGATGGTGATCACCGCGCGCCATTTGGCGAAGCGGGCGCCGAGGCCGTGATACTCTTCGAGCCGCTCACGGAGGCCGTCCAGGCCCTCGGTCACCTTTTCGCCCGGCGCGCCGGCCAGCGCCTTGGCGCCCTTGTCGACCTTGATGCCGGGGACCGCGCCGGCGGCTTTGATCAGGTCGACGAGCGGTGTGCCGTCTTCCGCCTTTTGCCGGATGGTCTCGTCAAACAGGATGACGCCGGAGATATGGTCCGCCATGGCGCCCGTGCGGAACAGGAGCTCGCGGTAGTCGCGGCGGTTGGCCTCGGTGGAGTCCACATCGATGGAATCGAAGCGTTTCTTGATGGTGCCGGTGCTTTCGTCCGCCGCCAGGATGCCCTTGCCCGAGGCCACCATGGCCTGGGCGATGCTTGCCAGTGAATCAGTCATGTTTCGGCTCCGTCAGTTTGCCAGTCTTCTAGCCCAGAGCCGCCGCCGATTTCAACACCTCCACGCCGGGCAGGGCCTTGCCTTCCATCCATTCCAGGAAGGCGCCGCCGGCGGTCGAGACATGGGTGAAATCGTCTTTGACGCCGGCCATGTTGAGTGCGGCCACCGTATCGCCGCCGCCGGCCACCGACAGCAGCGCGCCGTCGCGGGTCAGCCGCGCCGCGGCCTGGGCCGCGGCCATGGTGGCTGCCTCGAAGGGCGGCGTCTCGAAAGCGCCCAAAGGGCCGTTCCAGATCAGGGTCTTGGCCTCGGAGAAGATTGCGCAAACCTCGCCTGCCGAGCCTTGACCCAAATCAAGGATCATCTCGTCGGCGGCCACCTCGTCGGGCCGGCAGGTCCGGGTTTCCGGATTGGCGGCGAACTCCTTGGCCACGACCACGTCGCTCGGCAGATAGATGCGGCAGCCGGAGGCTTCGGCGCGGTCCAGGATTTCGCGGGCGGTTTGCGCCAAGTCGTGCTCGCAGAGCGATTTGCCGACATCGATGCCCTGCGCGGCCAGGAAGGTGTTGGCCATGCCGCCGCCGATGATCAGGTGATCGACCCTGGTGACGAGATTGGTCAGCACGTCTAGCTTGGAGGACACCTTGGCGCCGCCGACGACCGCGGCCACTGGCCGGACCGGATCGCCGAGCGCCGAAGCCAGCGCCGAGAGTTCCGCCTGCATGCTGCGCCCGGCGGCGGCGGGCATGAGGTGGGCGATCCCTTCGGTGGACGCATGCGCCCGGTGGGCAGCGGAAAAGGCGTCGTTGACATAGATTTCGCCAAGCTCGGCCAGCGTGGCGGCGAAGGCCGGGTCGTTGGCCTCTTCACCCGGGTGGAAGCGCAGATTTTCCAACAGCGCCAGCCGGTCCATGCCGGCCAGGCCATCGGCATCGGCGGCGAAGGTGACCGGCGCGCCGAAGGCGGCCTCCAGCGGCGCCGTCAG
This sequence comes from Sphingomonadales bacterium, assembly GCA_022360855.1. Lineage (GTDB taxonomy): Bacteria > Pseudomonadota > Alphaproteobacteria > Sphingomonadales > JAKSBY01 > JAKSBY01. Next base: position 4,690 of record JAKSBY010000517.1, read on the forward strand.
CGGGCTCAGCGACATCTCCGGTACGACTTTGCCTTTTGGCCGGCCGAAATGGGACATCAGCACCACCTGCGCGCCCTTTGCCAGCAGGTCCGCGACCGTCGGCGCGGCGGCGCGGATGCGGGTATCGTCGGTCACCCGGCCGTCTTTCATGGGCACGTTGAGGTCGGCGCGCAGCAGCACGCGCTTGCCGGTCAGGTCGCCGAGGTCGTCGAGCGTCTTGAATTCAGCCATCGAGTGTGACCGCGTCGCCGACCGTGACCCGGCCGCCCGCGAGTACACGGCAGGTGACGCCGCCACGCCAGTCGGGCGCGAGCGCCGTGGTCAGGCCCTGGTGCTGTTCGTCCATGCGCGGGCAGGGCTCGGTCTCGCCGGTGATCTCGAGTTCCACCTCGCCGATTCTGAGACGCTGGCCGGACATCTTCTTGAGGTCGATACCGTCCACCAGAAGATTGGCGCGGCGGTACGTCCACGGCACGTCGTCGCCAAGTTCGCGGCAGGTCGCCTCCCAGGCCTGCTTCGAGACGACGGTGATCTGCCGGCTGCCGGGCGTGCCGCGGTGATCGCCGGTTAGGCCGTTGTCTACGGTGATCTCACCGGCCTCGAGCGACTCCACCGGCGCCCGCACCTTGCTCTTGCGGGCGATGGCGAGAAGCGTGCCCTCCGCCATGGTCAGCCGAGGCTGGCCATGGTCACGGCGGTATCCAACATGCGGTTGGAGAAGCCCCACTCGTTGTCGTACCAGCTCATGACCCGCACCAGCTGCCCGTCAATGACCTGGGTCGACAGGGCGTCGATGGACGAGGAATAGGGGTTATGGTTGTAGTCGGTGGACACCAGGGGCTCGTCGACCACCTGCAGGACGCCGGCCAGCGGCCCATCCGCCGCGGCCGTGAGGGCGCCATTGACCTCCTCGACCGAGGTTTCCTTCGCGGCGTCGAACTTCAGGTCTACTACCGAGACATTGGGCGTCGGCACGCGGATCGCCGAGCCGTCCAGCTTGCCGGCCAGCTCGGGCAGGACGAGGCCGACCGCCTTGGCCGCGCCGGTCGAGGTCGGGATCATCGAAAGGGCAGCCGCCCGCGCCCGGCGCGGGTCTTTGTGCAGCGTGTCGACCACGCGCTGATCGCCGGTATAGGCGTGGATCGTGGTCATATAGCCGCGCTCGATGCCGATCGAATCATTCAGCACCTTTGCCATGGGCGCCAGGCAGTTGGTGGTGCACGACGCGTTGGAGACCACCGTGTGGCCGGCTTCCAGCTTGTCGTGATTGACCCCGTAGACCACCGTCAGGTCGACTTCCTTGCCCGGCGCCGAGATCAGCACCTTCTTGGCGCCGGCGTCGAGATGCAGGGCCGCCTTTTCGCGGGCGGTAAAGAGCCCGGTGCATTCAAGCGCGATATCGACGCCGAGGTCGCCCCAGGGCAGCGCTCCGGGGTCGCGCTCGGACAGCACCTTCACCGGCGCGCCGCCGACCGTCATGGTATCGCCGGAGACCGAAATCTCCTTGGCGATTTGGCCGTGCACCGAATCGTATTTCAAAAGATGCGCGTTGGTCTCGGCATTGCCGAGGTCGTTGATGGCGACGACCTCGATATCGCCGCGGTCGCGTTCGTAGATGGCGCGCATCACAAGCCTGCCGATGCGCCCAAAGCCGTTGATTGCCACTCTAACCGTCATGTCAAAACTCCGTCGGCTAGTGAATTGGTGTTAGATCCTAAAGCCGCTCCTTGGCGGCGCGCGCCACCGCCTCGGCGGTGATGCCAAAATGAGTGAAAAGATCGCCCGCCGGCGCCGAGGCGCCGAAACCCCGCATCCCGATGACGACGCCGTCGGGGCCCACATAGCGGTGCCAGCCCATGGGCGAAGCCGCCTCGACGGCCACTTTGATCACATTCGGCTGCAGCACCGCATTGCGGTAAACCACCGGCTGTGCATCGAACAGCTCCGCCGAGGGCATGGAGACCACGTTGCAGGCGATGCCTTCCTCGTCGAGCAGGGTCTGCGCCGCCATGGCCACATGGACCTCGGAGCCGGTCGCGATGAGCGTAATCTCCGGATCGCCGGCGCAGGCGGAAATCTCGTAGCCGCCGCGGGCGCAGAGATTGTCGTCGGTATGGTCGAGGCGGAGCTGCGGCAGGCCTTGCCGGGTCAGCGCCAGCACCGACGGCGTGTCCTTGGATTGCAGCGACAGTTGCCAGCATTCCAGGGTCTCGACTACGTCCGCCGGGCGGAAGACGTTGAGGTTGGGCATGGCGCGCAGGCTCGCCAGATGCTCGATGGGCTGATGCGTCGGGCCATCCTCGCCGAGGCCGATGGAATCGTGGGTCATCACGAAGATCACCCGCTGGCGCATCATGGCCGAAAGGCGAATCGCGGGCCGGGCATAGTCGGTGAACACCAGGAAGGTGCCGCCATAGGGGATGAATCCGCCATGCAGCGCCATGCCGTTCATGGCCGCGCACATGGCGAATTCGCGCACGCCGTAGTGGACGTAGCGGCCCGAGAAATCCTCCGGCGTGATCACGGCGGTGGTGGCGGTCTTGGTGTTGTTGGACCCGGTCAGATCGGCCGAGCCGCCAATGGTCTCCTGGACCACCGGGTTGATCGCTTCGAGGGCGATTTGAGACGCCTTGCGGGTCGCGACCTTTTGCGGCTCCGCTGCCAATTGCCGCTTGAGATCGGCTATGGCCGCCGGAAAGTCGGCTGGCAAGTCGCCGGCAAGGCGGCGCTCGTGGTCGGTACGCACCGCCTCGGGCAGCGCTGCGACACGCTCTTTCCAGGCCGCGGATTTGGCCTGGCCGCGGGCGCCGAAGGCGCGCCATTCTGCCAGCACCGGCTCGGGCATTTCAAAGGGCGGGGCCTTCCAGCCCAGCTCCGCACGGGCCGCGGCAATCTCTTCCTCACCGAGCGGCGCGCCATGGGTCGATGCCGTGCCCTGCTTGTTGGGTGCGCCGTAACCGATCACGGTGCGGCAGGCGATCATCGAGGAGCGGTTGGCGCCTTGGGCGGCAGTGATTGCCGCGGCGATCGCCTCCGGGTCGTGCCCGTCGATCGCCTGCACGTGCCAGCCATGCGCCGCGAAGCGCTGCGTCTGATCGTCGCTTACCGCCAGGTCCGTGGGCCCGTCGATGGAGATGCTGTTGTCGTCAAACAGCACGATGAGCTTGGAAAGCTTGAGATGGCCGGCGAGCGAGATCGCCTCGTGACTGATGCCCTCCATCAGGCAGCCGTCGCCGGCGATCACATAGGTATAGTGGTCGCTGACCTCCGGGCCTGAACGCGCCGCCTCCAGCCGTTCGGCCATGGCCATGCCGACCGCCATGGCGAGTCCCTGGCCCAGCGGTCCGGTCGTCGTCTCGATGCCCGGCATCTCGCCGAATTCCGGGTGGCCGGCGCAGGGCGAGCCGAGCTGCCTGAAATTCTTGATTTCGTCCAAGGTCGGTCGCGCGTAGCCCAGCAGGTAGAGCAGCCCGTAGAGCAGCATGGAGCCATGGCCGGCCGATAGAACGAATCGGTCGCGGTCGGGCCAGTCGGGCCAGTCGGGATCGAAGTTCAGGCACTTCCCGAACAGGACGGTCGCCACGTCGGCCATGCCCATGGGCATGCCGGGGTGGCCGGAATTGGCGCGTTGCACAGCGTCCATGGCAAGCGCCCGGATAGCGTTGGCCAGGGTCTTGTGGTCAACGGCGGCGTGTTGTGAGTCGGGCATGGAATTTTGCCGGTCGATTATGCGCATCGGACAGGGAGCGGAACCGGGCCGTGAAGACGATTCGGCGGTCGAGCCCCCTAAGAGGCGCCAAAATGGCGAGCAAGGGGGGTGACGTCAACCGCGTTTTCCGAGCCCCCGGTGTCGAATCGGCCAAGTGCCCGTAATTGCTTCATTTGCAACCCCGACAGCGCCGGTTTTGTGGGCGGGAGGACGAGGTATTTGCGCCGCATTCTGTGCGAATCGCAAACCGCGAGGTTGACGCGAATTCGGACTCGTTCCTATTGTTGTCGTGCTGATAAAAAGAAACTCGGACGGGTATGAGGGGCGAGATGCCGGCAGGGGCAAAAAAAGACGGGCCATCGCTGCGCCAGGCGCAGGAGAGGCTGCTAGCAGCCATCGACCATCTGAAATCGGTCACCGAGTCCCAAAACGTCGCCGCGCTGAAAGCCGAGCGCGACACGCTGATGTCGGGGCTCGACGGGCTGAAGGGCGATTACGAAGTCCTGGAGCGCAAGTATCGCCAGCTCAAGAGCGAGTTGGAATCGGATGAGTCCGCACGAGACGACCAGCAGGATGCCGCCTCGCTGCGTGCGGAGCTTGACCAGGTGCGTCAGGAATATCAGGCGCTCAACCGGTCTTTTGGGCTGCTCAAGACGCAATATCTGGAGCTACAGGAGAGCCGCGAGCTCGCAAGTCCGGACGCGCCGGAGCCAAACCCGCCGGGCATGGTGTCGCCCGATCTTGCCGCCTTGCGGGGCGAGCGCGACCGGCTCGCGGAAGAGCTGGCCCGTGTCAAAGTGGATTTCGAGCGCCAGGCCAGCGTCCTGGCTTCGCTGAAGGCGGAATATCTCGCGCTGCAGGAAAACAACGAGCATGTGGCGATTCGTCTGGACGCGGCGATTCACAGGCTGGAGGCGGTCTCAGCGGCCAATTAACATGCCGGCAGTGCGCCGGCGACTTGGGTGGGTGACATGGGAAAAGTCTCCATAACGGTGAATGAGCATCAATATCTGCTCGCCTGCCGGGACGGCGAAGAGGAACAACTCGAGGAACTGGCTGAATTCGTCGATGAAAAGGTCGCCGAGCTCGTTGAGAATGTCGGGCAGATCGGCGAAGCGCGGCTCCTTCTGATGACAGCACTTTTGATTGCCGACGAGTTGAGGGACGCCGAGAGCCGAACCGGCGCGGATCAAAAGCCCGGCGCCCGCACCAAGCGCGACGGTGCGGTCACACGGATGCTGACCGATGCCGCCGCCCGGATCGAGGAAATCGCCGACAATATCGAGCAGACCTGAGCCCGCCCCTCGAAGTGGGTAGGTGACATCGCCCCGACTAACCCCTAAATATTGCGAGGCGGTTCTGCCCGTCGCGTACGGCCGCTTTATCCCCGGGGCGATAATTCTTTCTCCGGGAGCTGTCCCTGCCTTGGATCCTGGTTCGAGGCATACGGCGCCCACCTGACTTATCAGGCGTCGGAGGATCTTATCGGTCTACGGTCTGGGCGGGCCGCCAGCCAACACCAGCCTTGTCCATGCTCATCAGCCAATGACTCTTGAAGCGCAAAAGAAGCAGGCGCGGTCCGACGCGCTCAAGCGGCGTGCCAGCCTGGCGGTCGGGCTGGCCGGTCAGGCGCCGGGTCTGCTGGCGGAGCGGATCGTCCGGCTGGCGGCAAGCGGCAAACTGGTGCAGCCTATCGCGGCCTATTGGCCGATGGGCTCGGAGATCGATGTTCGGGATGCCTTGAACCGGTTGCACGATAGGGGCCTCGTTCTGTTGTTACCCGTTGTGGTGCGCAAACGAGCCGCCCTGGAGTTCCGGCGATGGCAGCCCGATCAGCCGTTGCAGAACGATCAGGAGGGAATTCCGGCACCCGGAGAAGACGCGGCACCGGATACGCCGGTTACGGTTCTCGTGCCGCTGGTCGCGGTCGATCGCGATGGCTATCGGCTTGGCTATGGCGGCGGCTACTATGACCGCACCCTGGCCGCGCTGCGCGACGCCGGCCCGGTGACGGCAGTCGGCGTTGCCTTTGGCGGTCAATTGGTCGATCGTCTGCCGCGCCGAGAATGGGATCAGCCGTTGGATGCATTGGTGACCGAGCGCGGCTTTCATGAGTTTGCCGCATCCGGGACCGGCACGGGAGAATAGTTGTGAAGGTATTGTTTCTCGGCGACATCGTTGGCCGGTCCGGCCGCACCGCCGTTGTCAAACATGCGCCCAAGCTCAAAGAGTCGCTGGCGGCCGATTTCCTCGTGGTCAATGGCGAGAATGCGGCCGGCGGCTTTGGCATAACCGGCAAGATCGCCGAGGAGCTTTTTGCGATCGGCGTCGATTGCATCACCACGGGCAACCACGTCTGGGACCAGCGCGAAGTGCTCTCTTACATTGCCGGTGAGCCGCGGCTCCTGCGGCCTCTCAACTATCCTCCGGGAACGCCCGGCCGGGGAAGCGGGCTGTTTGAGGTTTCGCGCGGCCGGCGCGTCCATGTGATCAACGCCATGGGGCGGGTGTTCATGAACCCGCTCGACGATCCCTTTGCGGCGGTCGATGCGGAGCTCTCCAAATCCGGCGGCAGCCGTAAGCCGAATTTCACGCTTGTCGATTTCCATGGCGACGCCACGTCCGAAAAGACGGCGATGGGGCACTTCGTCGATGGCCGTGCCAGCCTTTGCATCGGCACTCACAGTCATGTGCCGACGGCGGATGCTCAGATTCTCCCAGGCGGAACCGCCTTTCAGACCGATGCCGGCATGTGCGGCGACTACGATTCGGTGATCGGCATGCAGAAGGAAGAGCCGCTGCGACGATTCACCACGCGCATCTCCGGGGGCCGCTACGAGCCCGCCGTGGGTGAAGCCACCGTGTGCGGCGTATTCGTCGAAAGCGACGATGCGACCGGTCTGGCCAAGTCCATCGCGCCGGTGCGCGTCGGTGGCCGGCTGGCCGAGACGGTGCCGTCCGCCGGAAAATAGACCCCTTGTCATCTTCCTGACCCTAAAGCGTCAACAACCCGCAACACTGCCGCCCCATAAGCGCTGCTCGACCGGGCTCAGAGAGGCCCCGTGTAAGCCTCAAGATTAGGGTGGAAGCAGAGTGAAAAAGATATCGGCGGTGCTATGTGCCGCGTCGGCGTTTGCTATTTCGGCGGCCGAGGCGGCGGTAATCGAGGGCAGGGTGACCGACGCGACCGAGACGGTCGGTCTGGAAGGCGCAATAATCCGTGTGGTCGAGACTGGTCACGTGGCGGCCGCGGACAGGGAGGGCGGATTCCGGATTTCCGGCCTCGCCGCCGGCAACTATACGCTTGAGGTCTCCTATATCGGCGCCGAGCCGCAGACCGTTCCCGTGTCGCTGGCGAGCACCGACTCAACGGCGCGGCCTGAGATCTCCCTCGGCGAAAACGTCGCTCTTCTCGAAAACATCCTGGTGATCGGCCAGCGCGGCGCGCTCTATTCGGCGATCAGCCAGCAGCGCTCCTCCGACAAGGTGATCACCGTCTTGTCGTCCGACGCCATCGGCCAGTTGCCGGACGAGAACGTGGCCGAGGCGGCGCGGCGCGCCTCCGGCGTAAACGTGCTGAACGATCAGGGCGAGGGCCGCTTCATCTCGATCCGCGGCGCCGATCCGAATTTCGTGACCTCGACCATCAACGGCATCCGCCTGCCGTCGCCCGAGGCTGACAACCGCCAAGTGCCGCTGGACGTGATCGATTCCGATATCCTGTCGTCGATCGTTATCACCAAGTCGCTGACGCCCGACGTGGACGGCGATTCCATCGGCGGCAATGTGGAGATCAAGACGCTCTCGGGCTTGGATCAGGACGATCTCTTTGTCAAGCTGAAGGCGGCCGGCATCTATGCCAATCAGGTCGACGAGTTCGGCCAGCGCTATTCCGGCGTGTTCGCCAATAAATTCGCTGACGGCCGACTCGGGATCGCCGGCTCTATCGCCTGGCAGCAGCGCGATTTCGGCTCGGAGAACAAGGAAGTCGATGATTCGGAATGGGAGCTCGGCGAGACCGTGCCGTTCCCGGGCGAGCTGGAATTCCGCGATTACCAGATCCGCCGCGAGCGCCTGTCGGCCTCGCTCAACATCGACTATCAGGCGACTGACAATCTGATGGTCTATCTGCATGGCCTGTTCTCCGATTTCTCGGACCAGGAGTTCCGCTCCCGCATCGAGAACAAGTTCGGCGATCCGGAATTCAACGAAGGCGAGTCGGGCGGCGGCATCGCCGTGTTCACCGCCACCGAGGACGACGAATACGAGGTCGACCGCGACATCAAGGACCGGCTGGAGAGCCAGCAGGTCTTCACCATCGTCGGCGGCGGCGAATACATTTATGACGGCTGGACCGTCGATTTCTCCGCCTCCTATGCGTATGCGGAGGAGGAAGAGCCGGACCGGCTGGATACCGACTTCCGCGCCAAGTTCGACGAGGGCCTTTTCGCGGTCGACGTCAATGACGGCATCCTGCCGGCCCTGAACTTTCCCGACGCGGCAGCCGAGGCGGCGTATTTCAATCCGGACAACTACGAGTTCGACGGACTGGAACTGACCAACGGTCTGTCCCAGGACGACGAGTTCGCCTTTGCCGGCAACGTGCAATACGACACCGACCTCTTCGGCGGGCCGGGCTATCTGAAATTCGGCTCCAAGATCCGCCTGCGCGAAAAGGAGTTCGACCTCGACCTCCAGGTCTTCGACGGCTTCGACGGCGACGACCTGCTGCTGACCCAGTTCGAAAACACGTTGGAATACGATCTCGATCGCATCAATCCGGTGCCGGATGCCGATGCCGTCCGTGACTTCTTTTTCGCCAACCGGTCGTCGTTCGAGCTCAATGCCATCGACACCGCCATCGAATCCAACATCGCCAACTACGTGGCCAATGAAGACGTCTATGCCTTCTACGGCATGGCGCAGCGGACTTTCGACAACGGTGTCAGTTTGGTTGCCGGCCTGCGCGTCGAGCACACCAGCTATGACGCAACCGGCTTCAGCGTGCTGGAGCAGGAGTTCGAGGTCGAGGTGGACGGCGACGTGACCGGCGACCCGACACCGTTTATCCCGCCGGCGGCCGCGCCGGGCATGATCATCGCCGAGGAGATCGAGGCGGAGTTCGAGGACGGCGTGACCGCCATCGAGGGCGCGCGCATCTTCCGCCAGGAGCAAATGGTGGACAACTCCTATACGGACTGGCTGCCGAGCATCAATCTGCGCTGGGATGCCGATGACGAGGTCGTGGTCCGCCTGGGCTACCACAAGTCGCTGGCGCGGCCGAATATCGAGGCTGCCGCGCCGCGTTCGCAGATCGCGCAGGACGAGGACGACGAGGTCGAGGGCGAGTTCGGCAACCCGAACCTTAAACGTCAGAGCGCCCACAATATCGATGCCACTATCGAGTGGTATCCGGGCCAGAAATCGGTGATTTCGGCCGGCTTTTTCTATAAGCGCATCAACGACTTCATCGCGCTTCAGGCGTTCGAGGACATCACGGTCAACGGCGTGACCTTCGACGAGGCGCTGACCTTCGTCAATCTCGACGACGCCATGCTCTACGGCTTTGAACTCAACCTCCAGAAGCCGCTCGATATGCTGCCGGCGCCCTTTGATGGGCTGATCGTCAACGCAAACTACACCTTCGTTGACGCCGAGGCGACGCTTCTGGACGGCCGCGAGGTTCCCTTGCCGAACCAGTCGCAACACGTGGCGACCGGCATCCTGGGCTACGAAAAGGGCCCGGTCGACCTGCGCTTCGCGCTCACCTACCGCGACGAGTATCTCGACGTGATCAATGCCGGCGGCGACGGCCTCGACCGCATTGTCGACAGCCACCTGCAGGTGGACGTGTCGGCGAAGTACAAATTCACCGACCAGATCAAGGCCTTTGTCGAGTTCAAGAATATCAACAACGAGCCCTTCGTAGCGACGATCCGGCCCGATGGCTTCCGGCGGCTGAACTCGCAGTATGAGGAGTATGGCTTCACCGCCAAATTCGGCGTAGCGTTCACCTTGTGATGCGCTTCCTTGTTGGGATCCTGGTGTGGGCCGCAGCGGCCTGCACCCCTGATGATGCGGACCTGCCGCGGGTTACCGCGGCGGTGGAGACCGCGGCCGTGGCGTCCGCCGGGGATGCGGCGGACGATCCGGCGATCTGGGTGAACCGCGACGATCCGGCGAAGAGCCTGATTCTCGGCACCGACAAGCAGGCCGGCCTTTATGCCTATAAGCTCGACGGCGCGGTCAAGGCGTTCCTGCCCGCGGGCAGGCTCAACAATGTCGATATCCGGCAGGGTGTCACGGTGGGCGGGTGGACGGGCGATCTCGCGGCTGCTTCCAACCGGTCGGACGACACGGTGACGCTGTTATCGGTAAGTGCCGATGGCATCGAGCGGCTCGGCGCGTTCCCGTCCGCTCTGACCGAGCCCTATGGGCTCTGCATGGGGATCGTCGGCGGCCAGGTTGCGGTCTTCGTAGCCTATAAGACCGGCGATCTCATTATGTATGGCGTGGATGGTCCGTCGTCCGGCCACGAGGTCGCGCGGCTCAAGCTGGAAAGCCAGCTTGAAGGCTGCGTCTTCGACGACGCCAACCAGATCCTTTTCGTCGGTGAGGAAGGGAAAGGCATCTGGCGCTTCGACCGTGCCGGCGGGGATTTCGTGCCGCCTCGGTTGATCGACGAAGTCGGCGGGGCCAGCGGGATCAGGGCGGATGTGGAGGGCCTCGCGATCTTTGCCACGTCTGCGGAAGGCGGCTACCTCCTGGCCTCGTCCCAGGGCAACAACAGCTACGCGGTCTATGAGCGCGGTGGCGATAACCGGTTTGTCGGGCGCTTCAGCATTGCCGACGGCCCGGCCATCGACGGCACCGAGGAAACCGACGGGATCGCGGCTTCCTCCACGGCCCTGGGCGCCGGCTTCCCTGCCGGGATATTCGTTGTCCAGGACGGCCGCAACGCGCCGCGCGGCGAGACCCAGAACTTCAAGTTCGTCGACTGGCGCGAGATCGAAAAGGCGCTGTCCCTGGCCGACTAGGCCGCCGCCCCCTTTGGCTGGACCGTCTGGCAGCGCTCGATGGCGGCGACGATCCGATTTTTGTCAATCGGCTTGGGAACGTAATCGTCCATGCCCGCCTCCAGGCATTTTTCCCGGTCGCCCGACATGGTGTGGGCCGTGAGCGCGATAATCGGCGTATGCCGGCCCGACTGGCTTTCCAGCTCGCGGATGTTCCTGGTGGCGTCGAACCCGTTCATGATCGGCATCGAAAGGTCCATCAGGATGATATCGGGTTTGACTCTGGAGTAGACACGGACGGCCTCCTCGCCGTTCTCGGCCCAGACGATTTCGAAGTTGAGATCCTTGAGCAGTTGAACCGCAACGGCGCGATTGACCTCATTGTCTTCGGCGATCAAAATTACCGGCCGATCGCGGACTTTCTCCGTCTCGGCCGCCTGCGAGGCGCCAAGCTCGCCGTTGTCTTGCGCGCCCAATTCGATCCGGTGGTGCGCGATCGGCGGCCGCATGCTGAACCAGAATGTCGAGCCCTGTCCGAGCTGGCTCTCAACGCCGATCTCGCCGTTCATCATCTCGACGAGGCGTTTGCAGATCGCGAGGCCCAGGCCGGTGCCGTCATGCGCGCGGGTGCCCGATTGATCGACCTGCTGGAACTTCTCGAAAATCGTCGGCAGCATGTCTTCGGGAATGCCGATTCCGGTGTCGGTGACGTTGACCCTGACATCGAGCGTATCGCCATCGACGCGCCCGTTCACGCCGATCATGACATGCCCGTCGGCGGTGAACTTGACCGCGTTCCCGACCAGATTGGTCAGCACCTGCCGAACCCGTCCGGCATCGCCGACAACGGCCTCGGGAAGCCCCTCCGCATACCGCACGACGAGCCCGAGAGTCTCGCCGCCGGGCCAGGATCGCGCCGCCACGGCGGTCTCCTCGATAAGGTCCTTGAGGTTGAAGGGCTCTTTCTTGAACTTCATCTTGTCCGCCTCGATTTTCGAAAAGTCGAGGATGTCGCTGATGATCGTCAGCAGGCTCTCGCTGGATCTGATCAGCGTGGTGAGCTGCTTTTCCTGCTGGACGTCGAGACGGGTCATTTGCAGCACCTGCGCCATGCCCAGGATGCCGTTCATCGGGGTTCGGATCTCGTGGCTCATATTGGCCAGGAATTCCGACTTGGCGCGATCGGCGGCTTTTGCCTTTTCGGTCTCGACGATCAGCGCTTCGTTTGTCGTAATAATCGTCCGCTCAAGCGGCCAGAGGATGAGGAAACCGATAGCGAGGGTCGCCGCAACGGCCAGAGCGCCGGCGACGAACAAGACGAGCTGAAGCTGCCGTTGGGAACCGAACCGCAACGCGTGAAGGCTCGCTTTCGCGGTCGTAAAAGCCGGCCGCAGGTCGGCATCGATCATCTCGCCAAGGCTCCGCGCGGTCTGGCGCTGATTGGGATGATTGTCTTCGTGCAGAGCAACGAATTCGAGACCAAGCAAGAGGGCCTGCAGCACCTTGCCTTCAAGCGCATCGTCGGATTCAAGAGCAGCGTCGTCTGCCTCGTCGTCCTCGATTTCCCAAATCGCTTCCAAGGCTTCCGGCATTTCGTGGTCGTTGCTCAGCGTGGCGTTCAATGCGGCGATGACGCTTTTGGTCTCGTCATCCGAAATCTCCGCGGTTTGCTCCGCGAATAATGTCAGATTTCCCGGGACTTCGTCCAAACCGTCCGGATCGCTTGCGGCGATGGCGACATAGAGATTGGTTGCCGCTGCGAGCTCTCGGTTCAGATCCTCGAGTGCGCCTGACGCCTCGTCGCCACCGTCGGCTTGACCAATTCTGTTTGCCGCGGCCGCGAGATTGAGCACATGGTCGAACAGGTCTTCAAATGCAGTCGCGAACCACGTTTCCGTCGTGATCGCGCGCATTTGTTGCCAACTGGCAATCCCGGCAAACATGATCGACAGCATCAGGACGCCAAGGGAAACGGCGAACCGCTTGCGCAGATAGCCTCGGGAGATTCTTTCGGCGGAATGGGTGGCTTTCTGCATCGCTCAATCATCACCTTTCAACAGGTTTGATCTGATGCCGGCCCCCATTCACGCGGCCAGAATTGGTCGGGCCGTTTTGCGGCCCGTTGGGTTCCCTACTCCTCTGTCTCCCTAAGCCATTCATCAAAAGGGAGAGCGGTTAACATCGCGTAAAAACATGGTTGCCTGATTGCGTCTGCCGATCCCGAAATGACACACGCTGCATTGCGTGAGAAAATGGAAATGGCCGTCAGCATTGGAAGGATTTTGAACTTTCAGTTTGTTTACACCATCCTATAGTCTTCTTGTTGGGTGGACAAGACTTTAGAGGAGCGGCGCGCATTAACTCTTTTTGAATTAATGCGCCATACTCCTACGCATCGAAGCA
>JAKSBY010000208.1 GCA_022360855.1 Sphingomonadales bacterium
ATACAAGCTCGGGCGGCGGCTCGTCATGCGCGCCGCGGGCGTCGACCTGTTGGACAACGTGCAGCGCCGCTTCCGGCAGGAGTTCGCCGGCTCCCGCGCCGACGGCGTCCTGGAAACCGAAGAGTTCCGCACCCGCACCCGCGGCCCGCAGCTCCGCCTCAGCCTGCGCGGGCAGTTCTAACGGGCCGCCGCCTCCAATTGGGCGACCAGATGCGGCGGGATGTCGATGGCTTGCAGTCCCGCATCGGCCGTCGACCGGTTGAAGCCCGAAAGATCGCCGGTCAAAAAGGCGCGCATGTCGCGTTTGACCTCGGCGTAGATCGCTTTGAATCTGGCGAACAGCTCTCTTTGCGCCTGCGTTGGCCGGCCGTCGCCGGTGATCACGCGGCGCGCCAGGGTGTAGAGCTTGTCGTCCAGCTTGACCGGGATGGCGTGGTACTGCATCCGGTAGGTCACCGTATAGGCGGTGAGGATATCCTCCATGTCGTAGAGCGTCTCGTTCAGGGCAGCGGCGGCCGGGTCCAAATCCGTGTGCCGTTCGGCGCGGTCGAGGAGATTCGCGCGGATATCACGGATCGCCAGCACCGTCCGGTTGATATCGGTGATGGTGTCGCGGATCGTGATGGCGAAGTCGAACTGCTCCTCCAGATCGCGCTGGGACGCCTGCACGTTGGGGTCCTTGAGGAGCGCGAAATCCTGGCTCAGGACCTGGCCGTCGGCGACCAGCTCGACCCGATACGCGCCCGGAAGTGCGAGCGGGCCGATGTTGCGGCTCGACCGGGTGGGATGGCCGACCAGTTCCTCAGCGCCGGGATAGCGCTGATCGGACCAGATGAACCGGTTGAGGCCAGCCTTGTTGGAGACGTCGGAAAACGCGTTGATGAGCCGGCCTTCGGCGTCCATGAACCGCAGTTCGATCGTCTGCGCCGGCGCGGCCAGGCCGTAGGTGATGAACACGCCGCTTGGCTGCGGTGACGCCAAGGTGGCGCCGCGATGGATCGGCCGGTAGCGGCGCGTGTCCCGCGGCTTGTACAAGCGGGTCTCGCTCGCGTGCGCTTTCTCCATCTGATGCAGGGGCGAGACGTCGTCCAGGATCCAGAAGCCCCGGCCGTGCGTGGCGACGACGAGGTCCCTGTCCTTGACCTGCATGTCGTGGATCGGCGTGCGCGGCAGGTTGGACTGCAGCGGCGTCCACCGGGCGCCGTCGTCGAAGGAGACATAGACCGCCGTCTCGGTGCCGGCGTAGAGCAGCCCCGGCCGGTCCGGGTCGGCGCGCACCACGCGGACGAAGTCGTCGTCGGGTATGCCGGCGATGATCTTTTGCCAAGTCCGACCGTAATCCGACGTCTTATAGATATAGGGCCGCATGTCGTCGACCTTGTAGCGCGTGGCCGCCACATAGGCGCCGCCGGCCTCGAAAGGCGACGGATCGATGCGCGAAACGATGGTGCGCGGCGGCAGGTCCGGGGGCGTGACCTCGGTCCAGCGCTTCCCGTCATTGCGCGTGATGTGGATGAGCCCGTCGTCGGAGCCGGTCCAGATCAGGCCCCTCTTCAGGGGCGATTCGGCGATGGTGTAGAGCGTGGCGTTCCAGTTGTCGCCGTTGCTGTCGCGGGTCAGGGGCCCCCAATACGGCCCGTTGTCGGAGGTGTCGCGGCCGCGCAGCGGCGTCTTCTCAAGGGTTTCCGGCTCGGCGGCGGTGAGGTCGGGGCTGATGACTTTCCAGCTATGGCCCTCGTCGGTCGATTTGTGGACGTATTGCGAGCCCGCATAGAGCGCGCCCGAGTGCTTGGACCAGATCATGGGAAACACCCAGAAGAAGCGGAATTCCTGGTCCGCCGTGCCCCAGCCATAGTGCAGCTCGTCGCTCGGCGAGATATAGCGCGCATTGCTGGCCTTGACGTCGACGCGGTGCATCCAGTGGTGGTTGCTGACAAA
>JAKSBY010000760.1 GCA_022360855.1 Sphingomonadales bacterium
ACCCGCGCGTGATTTCGGAAAGCGTGCGCTTCATCGCCGAGCAGGATTCGCTCAACGCCTGCGTGCTCGGCCCCGACGCCGCGCCCGGCACGCCGGAATTCGACCTCTTCGTCAAGGAGGTGGTGCGCGAGATGACGGTCAAGGCGGGCCAGAAATGCACCGCCATCCGCCGCGCCTTCGTGCCCGAGGAACATCTCGACGCCGCCGGCCAAGCGCTTTCGGAGCGGCTCGGCAAGGTCACGGTCGGCGACCCGGCGCTGGACGAGGTGCGCATGGGCGCGCTGGTCAGCGCCGCACAGCGCGCCGACGTGCGCGCCAAGGTCGGCGAGCTGGCCGGCGAGGCGGCCATCGTCTTCGGCGACCCGGACCATGTGGAGGTGAGGGGCGAGGGCGCGCAGGCCGGCGCCTTCTTCTCCCCGGTGCTCTTGCGCTGCGACGATCCCTGGAACGCCAGCAAGGTCCACGACGTGGAGGCGTTCGGGCCCGTCTCCACCTTGATGCCCTACAAGACCCTCGACGACGCCATCGCGCTCTGCAACCGCGGCATGGGCTCGCTCGTCATGTCGCTCTTCACCTACGACCACGACGTCGCCCGCGACGTGGTGCTCGGCGCCGGCGCGTTCCACGGCCGCATCATCGTGATCAATCGGGATTGTGCCGCCGAATCCACCGGCCACGGCTCGCCCTTGCCGGTGCTCGTCCATGGCGGGCCCGGCCGCGCCGGCGGCGGCGAGGAGATGGGCGGCGTGCGCGGCGTGAAGCATTACATGCAGCGGACCGCGCTGCAGGGCTCGCCGGAGATCCTGGCGGGCGTCACCAATGTCTGGATGAGGGGCGCCAAGACCGACGCCAATCCGCCGCACCCCTTCCGGCTCAGCTTCGGCGAAGTCGAGATCGGCAAGTCCATCGAGACCGCGGCGCGCACCGTCACCCTGGAAGACATCGAGCATTTCGCGGCGTTCACCGGCGATACCTTCTACGCCCATATGGACGAGGAAGCGGCGGCGGCGAACCCGTTCTTCCCCGGCCGGGTGGCGCACGGCTATCTCATCCTCTCCTTCGCGGCGGGGCTCTTCGTCGACCCCGCGCCGGGGCCGGTGCTCGCCAATTACGGCCTCGACGATCTCCGCTTCCTGACGCCGGTCTCGCCGGGCGATGCCATCACCGTGCGGCTCACGGCCAAGTCCAAGAAGAAGCGCAACGACGAGTATGGCGAGGTGCGCTGGGATGTGTTCGTCACCAATCAGAACGGTGATACGGTGGCGACCTACGACCTGTTGACCATGAACGCGATCTGACCGGCGATGGCCTACGAACCCTTGCTCGACGACGGCGAGAAGCTGTCGCGCGCGGAGCTGGAGGCGCTGCAGCTCGAGCGGCTCAAATGGTCGCTCGCCCACGCCTATGAGAATATGGCGCCCTACCGGGAGAAGTTCGAAGCGGCGGGCGTGCGGCCCGACGACCTGAACGCGCTCGCCGATCTCGCCAAATTCCCGTTCACCGCCAAGGCCGACCTGCGCGCGGCCTACCCGTTCGGCTTCTACGCCACGCCCATGGACCGGATCGTGCGCATCCATGCGTCATCGGGCACCACGGGGCGGCCGACCGTGGTCGGCTACACGAAGAAGGACATCGAGACCTGGTCGGCGGTGGTCGCGCGGTCGATCCGCGCCGCCGGCGGCCGGCCCGGCATGAAGGTGCATGTGGCCTATGGCTACGGCCTCTTCACCGGCGGGCTCGGCGCCCATTACGGGGCCGAGGCGCTCGGCTGCGCCGTCATCCCCATGTCCGGCGGGCAGACCGAAAAGCAGGTGCAGCTGATCAATGATTTCGAGCCCGACATCATCATGGTCACGCCGAGCTACATGCTGGCGATCCTCGACGAGTTCCGCCGCGAGGGCATGGACCCCCGCGCGACGTCCTTGAAGATCGGCATCTTCGGCGCCGAGCCCTGGACCGAGCCGATGCGCAAGGAGATCGAGGACGCCTTCGCCATCGAAGCGGTCGACATCTTCGGCCTGTCCGAGGTGATCGGCCCCGGCGTCGCCCAGGAATGCGTCGAAACCAAGGACGGGCTCACCGTCTGGGAGGACCATTTCTACCCGGAGATCGTCGACCCCGAGACCGGCGCGCCGCTGCCCGACGGCGCGCTTGGCGAGCTCGTCTTCACCTCGCTCACCAAGGAAGCCATGCCCGTGATCCGCTACCGCACGCGGGATCTGACGCGGCTTTTGCCCGGCACGGCGCGCGTCATGCGCCGGATGGAGCGCATCTCCGGGCGCA
>JAKSBY010000689.1 GCA_022360855.1 Sphingomonadales bacterium
GATGAGCTGCGATTTGGCACCCTCCTTGAGGAGCGCGTCGAAGACGAAGGCGATGGCGCCGACGGCGCCGATCAACGGCGCCTGAAACGCCCATGTCGTCCAGCCGGCGAGCAGGAGAACGATCACCGAATCGCCGGGCTTGGGCACAAGCCCGGTGGTGCGGTTGACGATGCGCACGAGGAAGAGCGCGGTGAACAGGATGAGGAGGCTGGCTTGCGGGTAGTAAAAAAGAGCGGCCAAGGCAAGCGCGCCGGCGATGAAGGCGCCGGGGTTGTCGTCGGGCGCGAGTTCACGACCGAGCGCCCAGGCGCCGAACAGGGTGAGCGCGGCCTTCAGCGCCAGCCGTGCCGAATCGCCGAGGCCAGACCCCTGCACGAAGCCGAACGCCGCCGCGGCGAGGGCGACGATGGGCATGCCGATCAAGACCGCCTTGTTGGTGGTGTAGGCCGGGTCCATCGGCCGGCCGATATGGGTGATCCTGTAGAGCCTGTCGTGCCGGCTTGCGGTGTCTTGGTCGTTGGCCATGAGCGCCTCCCCACGCGTGTTTGCGCGGGAGCATAGCGAATTTCCTAATGGAAGTCGCGGGAGCGCGGCACGAGGCCCCTGAGGTCGCGCGGATGGGTGCGCGGGTTAAAGCGCGGCAGCCGGGCATCTTTGCCGTCTTTTCCGCGGCGCAGGGGCCTGGTCGGGCCGGGCCGGTCGGTGGGCGCGGGCTGGAAGGCCTCGATGGCGGGCTCGAAGCTTGCGCCCTCCTCGGAAAGCCTGAGGAGTTCGTCGGAGATGTCGTCCATATGCTGGGCAACCAGGTGGATGATATCCTGCGTGCGCTGGATGCGGCCCGAGATCAGGGCGAGCCGGCTGCCCATGACCTGGCGGCGGTAGGCCGCGAAGGTCTTGGGCCAGACCACGGCATTGGCGATGCCGGTCTCGTCCTCCAAGGTCATGAACACGACGCCGGACGCGGTGCCCGGGCGCTGGCGCACGAGCACGAGCCCGGCGACGGTGGTCCGGGCGCCGTCCTCAAGACCGGCGAGCCCGGCCGCCGGCAGGATGCCCTGCCGGTCGAGATCGGGCCTGAGGAAGCTCACCGGATGCGCCTTCAGGGAGAGCCGCAGGGTGCGGTAATCGTCCACCACATGCTCGGAGAGCGGCATGGTGGGCAGCGCCA
>JAKSBY010000036.1 GCA_022360855.1 Sphingomonadales bacterium
ACGGCAACCGGGCGTTCCGGGCTCAGCGCCGACTGCATCCGCGCGACCGGGCCGCCGAAGCCGCCGGTGAACTGCGATATGGTCAGCGTGACCGCAGCAATGATCAGCACCCAGTAGCCGAACATTTCGATAAGCTTCGGCAGGCTCCTGCGGCTGAACAGGATGAAGCTGCCGCCGACCGCCACCAGGAGCACGATTTTGTAGATCAGCGCATCGCGGCCTTCGCCGTGCCGCGCCACATCGGAGGAAACCGCGAGATTAAGGACGATCAGGAGCACCGCAACCGCACCCAAAAAAGCCAGGAGGCGGCTCCATTTCGGGCCACGCGGCGGTCTGGGCGTCGGCTTCGGCCCACCCCAGGGCGACGGCGCGGTCATGCGCCGAACATCCCGAATGCGGTATCCCAAAGCAGGGCCCATATGACGATGACGAGAATCAGCAGCAACGCCAGTCGAAAGGCCCTGCGACGCCGCGCCGCGCGTTCCTCCGGCGTTTCGTCAAACTCTGCCATCCGGACCGATCACTCCGCTTTAACTGAAACCACCATGCCATCGTAGGCCGGTTCGACCCCGCCGGGCAACTCGCGTTTCAGGGTCTCGTAATCCATGTCCCAGGTCATATGGGTGAGGATCGCGCGGCGCGGCTTCACCCGTTCGATCCAGGACAGCGTCTGTTCGAGATGGGTGTGCGTCGGGTGCGGCTTGTAACGAAGCGCGTCGACGATCCAGACGTCGAGATCCGCGAGCGTGTCGAAAGACGCTTCGGGCAAGCCGTTGAGATCGGTCGAATAGGCCAGGCCGCCGACGCGGAATCCGAGTGTGTTGACGTCGCCATGCTGTTGCTGGAAGGGTACGATCTTGAGGCCGCCCACCGACGTCGTGCCGTCGATTTCATGTGCCTCGCAAATCGCCGGGTAGCCGCCCTGGCTGATGAAGACATAGTCGAAGCGCCGCATGAGAATGCGCAGGGTCTCGGCATCCGCATAGACCGGGATGCGCCCGCCCGAGGCATAGGCGAGATGGCGCAGATCGTCGATCCCATGCGTATGGTCAGCGTGATCATGCGTGTAGAACACCGCGTCGACGTGGTCGACCCCGGCATCCAAGAGCTGCTCCCGCAGATCCGGCGAAGTGTC
>JAKSBY010000690.1 GCA_022360855.1 Sphingomonadales bacterium
CTCAGCGGTGTAAGGCTTGTTTTCATGCGTTGCGACAGTATAATTACGATTCGTAATATTAGACTATATGACCGGATTCAATTATGACTAAAGGGAAGACCTTTGCCACCTGGACAATCTCAGTCTTGTTGGGGCTGAGCTTCCTGGCGGCGGGATGGCCTAAAGTCCTGCCAAACGACAATATGGTGGCCCGGTTCGAAAACTGGGGATACACCGCCGAATTTGCCAGCCTTATCGGTGTACTGGAAATACTTGCCGGCCTGCTTGTGCTCGTTCCACGCACAGCTCTGTACGGTGCCATGCTGATAGGCGTGCTCATGACCGGCGCTATTTACACTCATCTCAGCACCGCTATCGGTTCTCCCCTGTTCGCGATCATCTATGCCCTCATGGCTGTGGCCCTGGGCATATTGCGCTATGGCGTCGCGATCAAACCTAAAAGATAGAAAGAAGCGTCTGTCCTTTATCTCTTCGCCACTGTTTACTCTTTCCTACACAATCCTGGTTTCTTATTCTCTTGCTATTGCAGTGCGCCTCCAATAGATTCCGTTGCACTAGTAATCAATCCAGTGCAATTGACCCACTTTACGTGTTTTTGAGCAATATCTGCTGCGCAAAATATGTATGTTCAAATATTCCTGATCATCTGCATGTCGACTTTTATGTACCGGGTGGCAGAACTGGAGAAGCGCCGTGGATGGCTATGGGCCGGCATCTGTGCAGTTGTGATCGTGACCATTGGCCAATGGTTATCATCGACTTATTTGTCATCATTTGGCGGTGCAACAGTAACTTTTATGATGATGACTATTGCCAACGTCATTAAACCGGTGAACAAAGGTCCGTTTCATTGAGATTCGCTTTTGGCTACCGGAACATCTTTGACTTTGCGCGCATCATGCTAACGGCAGGGTGATACTGGCCTCACAACCCGGTCCATCATCGCGATTGGCGATGGTCAGATAGCCGTCATGAGCCTCGATCACCTGCTGGCAGAACACCAGTCCTATGCCGGAACCTGAGGGTTTGGTGGTGTAGTAAGGCGTAAACAGGTTCTCCGGGTTCTGGATGCCCTCGCCGTGATCCCGGACCACCACAACCAGGCGCCGGCCTTCCTGGCGCCAGGAAACCTCGATACTCTCACCCTGACTACTGGCTTCAACCGCATTCTTGATCAGGTTAATCAATGCCTGTTCCATCTGTCCCGCATCGAGCCGCAGTTTCACCGGCTCTCCCTGCAGTACGATGGGATTCTCCGGGAAGAACTTGACGAGCCCCTCCATGAGCTGCCGGAAATCCTGCTCCCGCTTCTCAGGCTCGGGCAGTTTGGCGATCTTGTGGTAGCTCTGCACGAAACTGGCAAGAGAATCGGCGCGATTGCCGATAACGCTCATGCCGTCCAGTAGTTCCTGTTTTAACGATTCGTCACTTTCCCTTTTCTCGATTTGGGTTTTCAGGGAATCACTGAATGATTTCAGCGGCGCCAGGGAATTGTTTATCTCATGGCTAAGCACCCGCACCAGGTTGCGCCAGGCACGCCGCTCCTCCAGGCGCAGAATGGAAGACACATTGGTGAGAAACAACAGATTGTGGGTATCCCCTTCTGAGATGAACCGTTCCAGGTGTAAGCGATAACGGGCAGGTTCACTGCGAAAGGTAAGGTCGGCGACCAGGGTCTCACCCACCTGCATGTCATTGGCAAACGCCAGCTCTTCAGGCAGTTTTAAAGAGGCCTCCGCGCCGGTGTTGGCTACAGGTTTTTCAGAAAGCAAACGGCTTGCCGCCGGATTGATGAGCCGGATATTCCCGTTCTGGTCCCAGGCGATGATGGCTACATCAATCTGGTCCACCACTTTCTGTACCAGCAACTGGCTCTC
>JAKSBY010000512.1 GCA_022360855.1 Sphingomonadales bacterium
CTGTGAGCAGGGTGCGGCAGTTTAGAATTCCGTTCGGGCTGAGCTCGTCGAAGCCTGAGCGGCCGTTCGGTCCTTCGCCCTTCGACAAGCTCAGGACCTCAGGACGAACGGAGTTAGACGTCTGTTCCGGGTTTCCCCCTCTGCTGTCATTCCCGCGCACGCGGGAATCCAGTTGGGCGTCGTCTTGAGGGTTTCTGGGATCAGGTGAAGCTGTGCTATGGGATGGATTAGCCATGCCAATCTCCTTACAAGGTTGGTGTGGTCAGGGCTTCGTGGGTGTTGCTGCACCTGCGGAGCCCGTTGTGTATTATGTTGCCGCCGAAGAATTTGACGACTAACATAGACATGAATTGTGCAATATTATCAATTTAATGTCAACATATATTCGGCAATATGAAGGAATTTACGATAACAGCTTCGCAATGCCGCGGTGCACGTGCCATGCTTGGATGGTCGCGTGCGATCTTAGCCAAAAAGTCTCGGGTATCAGAGAGGACTGTTACCGACTTTGAACGCGGCGCAAGGACGCCGATTGCCAGCACGAAACTGGCAATCAAAACTGCCTTTGAGAACGCCGGCATCGAGTTCATCGACGAGAATGGCGGCGGGCCCGGTGTGCGCCTGAATCGAAAACGCCCCGCTGCAGGCAACTAGGCCCGAAATGCGTTGGCGGCCATGCCGATCTATGCTTGGTCTTTATTTTGGCTACGCTAACCGAAAATTAACATTAATTAACTTTTACTCAAATTTTAAACAAATCATCAATTTCAATAAGAAACACTCGCCCGTCTCGTTACTTCGATAATGGAGCCCGGCACATGTACTCACCTTCAGGCAGCGCGATTCTTCAAGAGCGGGACGAGCGGGAGCCCGAACCCGTCGCGGAGCGCCGGCGTTTCCCGCGGCATTTCGGCCTGATGCACGCGATCGCCGAATGCGGCGGCGACAGGCTGCCCGCCTCGGTGGACAATATCTCGTCCAATGGCATCCAGATACGGTTCGCGGGCGGGTTTCCGACGGCCGCGATCGACCACATCACGCTGCCGCAATATTGCGTCCGCCTGGCCTGCGAGCCCGTCTGGCAGTCCGGCGACAGCGGCGGGTTGCGGTTCAAGGACCGGCCCTATGAGGTGACCCGGAGACTGCCGGTCGCGCTGCGCGACAAGCTGCTGCCGACCGGATAGAGCATTATGCGTTCTGGCTGAATCGTCATTGCGAGCGGGGCGAAGCAATCCAGAGGAGCGTAAGGCGCCGCCTCTCCCGTCATGCCCGTGAAAACGGGCATCCAGAACGACCTCGACATGGATTCCCGCGTGCGCGGGAATGACAATGGGTGATGAGATTGCCGCGTCGCTGACGCGCCTCGCAATGACGCATCGATGTTTCGACCGATACGCATAACGCTCAAGAGCCTCAGCGCTTGGGCGGCAGTTTGACGATCTGAAACCAGAAATTCTCGATTATCCGCACGACCTTGAAGAACTCGTCCATGTTCAGGGGCTTGCGGATGTAGCAATTGGCGTGCGACGCATAGCTTTTGACGACGTCTTCGTCTTCCCGCGAGGTGGTCAGCACCGCCACCGGGATGAGCCTGAGCGCGTCGTCGCTTTTGATCTCCTCGAGGACCTCGCGGCCGTCCTTTCGCGGCAGGTTGAGGTCCAGGATGATGAGATCGGGCCGCAGGGCCCCGTCATACTCGCCGCGCGCATGCAGGAAATCCAGCGCCTGCACGCCGTCCATCACCACGTGAAGATTGTTGGCGATCTTTGAATCCCGCAAGGCCTCCCGGGTCAGGCGGATATCGCCCTCGCAGTCTTCCACCAGCAGGATCTCGGCGACGGTGCTTTCGGACATGATGTTCATTGGTTCCTCCTGAGCGTAAACCGTATTCGCGCGCCGGCCGCGTAGTCGCTGTCGACCCAGATCGTGCCGCCGTGTTGCTCGACGATCTTTTTGCACAGAGCGAGACCGATCCCGCTGCCTGAGTATTTCTGTTTTCCGTGCAGGCGCTGAAACATGAGGAAGACCTTGTCGGTAAACCGCGGATCGATGCCGATGCCGTTGTCGCTGACCGCGAAATGCCAGAAGCCGCCTTGCGCGGCGCTCTCGATCTCGATTCGCGGCGGATCGTCGGAGCGGAATTTGAGGCTGTTGGCGATCAGGTTCTGAAACAGCTGCTCCAACTGGCCGGCATGGCCCTCCACCGTGGGCAGATCGTGCCAGACGATTTCGGCCCGCGCCTCCTCGACCACGCGCGACAGCGCGCCCGCGACCGACCGCAGGACCGCGTTGCAATCGACATCGGCCGCCTCGGTCTCTTCCCGGCCGACCCGGGAATAGGTCAAAAGATCGTCGATCAGCCCGCGCATGCGCTTCGCGCCGTCCACGGCAAACTCGACAAAATCGTGGCCCGCCGCGTCAAGCCGGTCGCCATAGCGGCGCTGCAAAAGATCGCAATAGCTGGAAATCATCCGAAGCGGCTCCTGCAAATCGTGGGCCGCGACATAGGCGAATTGCTCCAATTCCGCATTGGAGCGCTTGAGCTTCTCCGCATAGGCCTCGAGCGCCTCGGCGGCGGCCTTTTTGTCGGTGATGTCGCGGATGATGCCGACATAGCCGCGGCCGCCCTGCGTCGCCATGGCGCCGACGCTGAGGTCCATGGGAAACTCCGAGCCGTCCTTGCGCCGGCCCACCACCTCGCGGCCGATGCCGATGATCTGCGCCTCGCCGGTCTGGCGGTAGTTTCTGAGATACTGATCGTGCTCGCGGGCAAATCCCGCGGGCATCAGCATCTTGACGTTTCGTCCGATGACCTCCGCCAGCTCATAGCCGAAAATCCGCACGCAGGCGGGATTGAACCTTTGGATGACGCCGCCCTCGTCGATGATGATCACGCCGTCGACGGCGGTATCGAGAACAGCGTCCAGATCGCCCGCCAGCGTCCCAAGCTCCACCGGGGCGCCAGCGCACAGGTCGGGATCATGCCGTATTGGCGGTTTGGGCGATGCGAGCATGTGACGTTATGCGCCTGAGATTTTGCGAATGGCGCCGCAGCCAGTCTTCGATCTGGCCGGCGGGAAGCGGTCCTGTGAAGTAGTAGCCTTGGGCTTCGTGGCAGCCGAGCTCGCGGAGCATCGCCAGCTGGTTTGCGTTCTCGACGCCTTCGGCGACGACGCACAGGTCGAGCCGCCTGCCGAGATCGAGAATGGTCTCGACGATGACCGCGTTCTTGGTCTGGCGGCCGATATTCCTGACGAATGAGCGGTCGATCTTGAGCTGATCGACCGGGAATCCGTTGAGCACGGAGAGCGACGAATAGCCGGTGCCGAAATCGTCGAGGGCAACGGACGCGCCGAGTTCGTGAAGCGCATCGACGACGGCGCTGGCCTGGCGGATA
>JAKSBY010000373.1 GCA_022360855.1 Sphingomonadales bacterium
GCGCCGGCGCCGGCGAAGAATTCCTCGGCGATGGCGTCGATCACGCGCCACTGGTCGGGATTGGTGTCCTGCGCCTCGTCGACGAGAATGTGGTCGATGCCGCCGTCGAGCTTGTAGAGCACCCAAGCGGCCACGCCGGGCACGGCGAGGAGCGCTCCCGCATCGGCGATCAGATCATCGTAGTCGACCCGCCCGGACTGCTTCTTCGCATGGTCGTAATGTCGCAGGACGGCACCGCCGAGAGCGAGCAGCGCCGCGGTGTTTTCCGCCGCCTCGATGGATTTGAGCTGATCCGTGAGCCTGCGCAAGCGCGTCTGCTCGGCGGCTATGACGTCATCCAGGCCCGGGTTTGCCTGTAAGGTCTTACCGGTCGCGACGGTCTTTTTCGGCTCGCTCTTCTGGGTCAGGAAGATCCACCGATATCCGGCCAGAAGGGCCTGCCGATCCTCGGGCTGCGCCAGGAAGTCCGCGATCGCGGCGCCCCGGCCCTGCTCGGCGGCGGTCCCCGTGGCGAGGGCGTCCACCAGGCGTTTGAGCCCGTCCCCATCCATGGCCGAATCGGCCAGGGCGGCGTCCAACACGCTCTCCCGCGTCACGCCGTCGCTCAAGCCGAGCGCTTGCCTGGTCGCCCGGATCAGGGAGGCGCTGCCGCCATGGCCGGCGATCAGCCGGCGCAGGAGGCCGCGATCGGCGGCGAGGCCCGCCATAAGCTCGCCGAAGCCCTGCTCGGTGACCCGGGTCGCGACGCGCCCCGCCGCGTCCTTGAGGCCGGCTTCGGGCGTTAACGCCAACTCCCGGGCCGATGCCAGCGCTTCCGCCGCCGAGCGTTCGTCCATCACCTCGAAGCCGGGCTCCAATTGCGCCTCCACCGGGAAGCGGCCGAGAAGCGACTGGCAGAAGGCGTGGATGGTCTGGATCTTGAGCCCGCCCGGCGTCTCCAGGACTTGGGCGAACAGGCGGCGCGCACGGTCCAGCATGGGTTTATCGGGCTTCGCGCCGGTGCGCTTCTGGATGGCGAC
>JAKSBY010000012.1 GCA_022360855.1 Sphingomonadales bacterium
CCCGTAACCCTCGATGTTCTCCACGAGGCGTCGATTGACCGCGCGGTATCGACGGTGGTGGAGGCAGCCGGCGGTCTCGACGTTCTGGTATGTTGCGCCGGTATCGCCGCCCGGGGCGCCCTTGAAGACATGCCCATGGACGAGATCCGGCGCGTCATGGACACCAATTTCTACGGCACGATCGCGGCCATCCGGCGCGTCCTGCCGGTCATGCGCCGGCAGGCGGCGGGAACGGTGATCGCCGTCTCATCGCTTTCCGGCCTGATCGGCCTGCCCGGCGACGGGGCCTATGCGGCCAGCAAATTCGCCCTCGAAGGCGCCTGCGAAGCGCTCGCCGCCGAGGTCGGGCGGTTCGGCGTGCGCGTGATGCTCGCCCAGCCGGGCGCCTTCCGCACCAAGCTCGCCCGGCATGCAAGCCGGTCGGCAGACTACCCGGTCGATACCCCCTATGAAGCGCTTCTCGATCACCTGGAGCAGGACGCAGAGGCCGGCCACGGCGACGACCCGGCCGTGGCCGCGGCCGAGATCGTCGCCCTGTTCGAACGGCCCACGGCCACGCTGCGCCATCCCATCGGCGACCAGGCCCGAGCGGTCACCGAAACGCTGAAGACGCTGGGCGACCGGGAGCGGCGGGCCTATGCCCATGAGGTCACCGGCACGGGCTGGTGGGCGGGGCCTATCCCAGGCCGCCCAGGAAACCGCTGATGGCAACCCCGATGAAGGTGGCGATGACATAGCCCAGCACGCCGCACATGATGCCCGGCGTCACAAGCTGCTTCCAGCCATGGGCGGTGGCGATGGCCGCCGTCGGGCCGGCGCCGACAAAGGCCGCGCCCGAGCCGATCACCGCCTGCGCCAAGTCGATCTTGAAGAGTCTGGCGCCGCCGATCACCACCAGGAGGTGAACGGCTAGGATAACGATGCCGTAGACCAGCAGGATCGGCGCGGATTCGATAAAGGAGACCGCATCGGTGCCGGCACCGATGGAGGCGAAGAAGATATACATGGCGAACACACCGAGCTGAAAATCGCCCTCCAGCTTCTGCAACGTGCGGGGCCAGGCATTGGCCACCACGATGGCGAGCACGGTCACGAGCAGGATGCTGTAGCGCTCCAGCGCCAAGGCCGCGGCAACAGCGAAGGCGACGGCGCAGATGACGAAGCTCACGGCCAGCGCGCCGCTGACATGGGTAAGCTTGAACGCAACCGGCGCCTCCTGGTGCTCGCGGTCATCCATCCCACGGTCCGTATCTTCGATAATGCGCGAGGGCAAGAAACGCCGCACCGCGGCGATGGAAGGCAGCGCCAGCAGGATCATCAGCCCGGCGATGCTGACCCCGGACGACGCGCCGATGGCCACCGCGAATTCGTCCGGCGACATCTCCACGGCTTGCGAAACGGCGACGAAGTTCACCGACCCGCCGATCCAGCCGCCGGTGTAGACGCCCGCCACCTTGGGCCCGATGGCGCCGAGGTCGAGCAGGGCGTAGCCGATAAGCACGCCCGCGATGGTCCCGGCGCTGGCGATTGCAAAGGCGGCGATCACCGGCCCGCTTTCGCGCCAGATGCGCATCAGGTCCGCCTTGAACAGCAGAAGCGGGATCGACAGCGGCACCAGATAGCTGCCGATAAAGCTGAACACCGGCGATTCGAAAGGAATGATCCGGAAGTTGGACAACGCCGTGCCGATGACGATGACCCAGACCACGCCGGAGGTCTTGCGGCCGAGCCAGGTGCCGTCCAGCCAGATGCCGAACCAGGCCAAGCCGACCATGATCGCGCTCATGGAGAAGATGTCGTCGGCGGCCAAAAGCGGCTCGGCCGGCAGAATGGACATACGCGGTATTCCTCCCTTGGACCACCACCTTGCCGGCCCGGCGGCTGGTACGCAATTGATAGTCTTTCATCCGCCCCATAAGTTAGGCTAATGATGACGTATGTATTGTGTGTTCTCCTGCTGCGATAAAAGGGACTTATGGGACGCCGTCTGCCGCCGCTGATATCGCTGCGCGTGTTCGAGGCGGTCGCGCGGCATCTGTCGTTCACCAAGGCGGCCGATGAGCTGCACGTCACCCAGGCGGCGGTGAGCCATCAGGTCAAGAAGCTCGAAGAATGGCTTGGCGAGCCGCTGTTCCTGCGCCTCAACCGCTCCATCAAGCTGACCAAGGCCGGCGCGGCCTACGCCAAGCCCCTCACCCGCGCCTACGACCTGATGGCGGAGGCCACCGACGCGCTGTTGCAGGATGCGGGCCCGCAGTCGCTCAGCATCTCTACCTTCGATTCCATCGCCGCGGGCTGGCTCGCGCCGCGCATCAAGACGTTCCAGGCGGACTATCCGGAGGTCGGCATCAAGATCGTCACCAGCAATCGGTTCTCAAACTTCATCGACAACGAGATCGAGGCGGAGATCCGCTATGGCGACGGCGACTGGCCGGCGCTGCACGTGACCAAGATCGCCGACGAGCAGATCTTCCCGGTGTGCGGTCCAGGCCTTCTGGGCGGCAAGCAGGTGCTCGAAAAGGTGGAAGAAATCGGCGCCTATCCGCTGATCCACGACGAGATGGTGATGGAATGGGCAGACTGGCTCGAGGCCGCCGGCGGGTCGGACGTGGATGCCGACAGGGGCCTGCGTTTCAACCATTCCCATATCGTAATCCAGGCGGCGATCAACGGCGAGGGGATCGCGCTCGGACGCAGCCTGCTGGTGGCCGACGAAATCGCCGCCGGGCGGCTGATCCGGCCCTTCGGGTTCCAAATGCAGTCCATGTTCGCCTATTACATGGTTTGCCCCAAGGAACTGGCCGACCAGGTCTGGGTCAGCGCGTTTCGCGACTGGCTGATCGCCGAAGCGCAACAAACCATGGCGCTCTATGCCTGAAACCGCCGTCAGAGCCGCTGCATGACGGATTTGTGCTCCAGATAGGCTTCGATGCCCTTGAAGCCGTGCTCCCGGCCCCAGCCCGATTGCTTGTAGCCGCCGATGGGCATGGCCAGGTCCGGGATGCCGTGGCAGTTGATCCACACGATACCCGCCCTGAGGCCGCGCGCCATGCGCTGCGCCCGGGACCCGTCGCCGGTCCAGACGCTGCCGGCCAGGCCATAGGCCGTGTCGTTGGCCAACGCCAGGGCATCCGCCTCATCGTTAAACGGTGCGACGACGACGACCGGCCCGAAAATCTCCTCGCGCACGACGCAGGAGTCCGGCGGTGCGTCCACCAGAACGGTCGGCCGGTAATAGTAGCCGCCCCCACCCGCGAGCACGTTATCTGCGCATTCACCGCCGGCCACCAGCACGGCCCCCTCCCCGATGCCTTGGGCAACACGCGCGTGAACGCGGGCCCGGTGGTCCCCGGATATTAGCGGCCCCATGTGCGCGTCGGGATCGAGCGCACGCCCAAGGGTCAGACCAGCGGCGATTTCGGCGAGCCCTTGCACCACCCGGTCATAGACACTGCGTTGGGCCAGGACGCGCGCGCCGGCAACGCAGACCTGGCCGGCATTGGAGAAGATCGCCGCCGCAGCGCCGGTGATGGCCTCGTCCAACTCGGCGTCATCGAAAATCAACACCGGCGACTTGCCGCCAAGCTCCAGCGAAAGCTTCTTCATGTTGGACGTGGCCGCCCCCAGCAGCGCCCGGGCCGTCTGGGTCGAGCCGGTGAAGGAGATCTTGTCGACTCCAGGATGCTCGGCCAGCGCGGCGCCGGCCACCGGTCCACTGCCGGGAACGATGTTGACCACGCCGTCCGGAATGCCGGCCTCCTGTACCAGCGCGCCGAGCCGAAGCGTGGACAGCGGCGTCAGCTCGGCCGGCTTCAGGATGCAGGCGCAGCCCGCCGCCAGCGCCGGCGCCAGTTTCCACGCCGCCGAGACCAGCGGGCCGTTCCACGGGGTGATGAGCCCGGCAACGCCGACTGGCTCAAGTAGGGTAAAGCCGTGCAGACCGAGCCCCGGAACCGAAGGCTCGAACGTCTCGCCCGCGATTTTCGTACACCAGCCGGCGTAGTAGCGGAACGTTTCCGCCGCCGCCGGCACCTCGCCGCCCAGGGCGCCGGCAAAGAGCTTGCCGCCGTCGATGGCTTCGAGCTCGGCGAAGAGCTGGGCGCTCTGCTCGATCAGGTCGGCAATCCGCCACAGGGTCCGCGCGCGCTCGGCCGGGGTACGCTGCCGCCAGCGTCCGTCTTCGAACGCCCGGCGCGCGGCGGCAACGGCGCGGTCCACATCGGCGCGCCCACCATGCACGACCGTGCCGACAATCTCGGACGTGGACGGGTCGATGACCTCCTCCACAGCGCCGTCCGAAGGCGCCACCCAGGCACCGCCGATCAGAAGCCCCTTGTCTTCCGCAATGAAGCTGCGCGCCGGCGCGGAGAGCTGGTCGAGCTGGCTCGCCATCCGGCGTCACTGCGCCATGAAGTCGGTCAGCGCACGGAGCACCGCCTCGTTTTCCTTATCGGTGCCGACGGTAATGCGCAGGCATCCGGCGGGCCCGCCGGCGCTGACCGGACGCGGAATGATGCCGCGGCTCAGCAAGAAGTCCGCGGCCTTGTCCGCGGTCAGTGGGCCCGTCTCGGGGAAGCGGATCAGATAGAAATTGGCGGCGGAGGGGAAGACATGGAGCCCAACACGCTCCAGTCCGTCGCCGATCTGCTTCAGCCAGCGGGCGTTGTGGGCGCGAACGCCGGCCGCGAATTCGCGGTCCCGCAGCGCCGCCTCGGCCGCCGCCAGCGCCGCCACGTTGGCGTTGAAGGGGGTGCGGATGCGCTGCACCGCGTCAACCAGCGCTTCGTGACAATAGAGCCAGCCGATGCGCAGGCCGGCAAGCCCGTAGAGCTTGGAGAAGGTCCGGGTCACCGCGAGGTTGGGTGCGCCCGCGGCCAGACCGAAACCCGGATCATAGTCGGCCGCCTGCACGTAGTCTGCGTAAGCGCCGTCGTAAACGATCACGGTCTCAGACGGTACGTTTGCGACCAGATGCGCCAGCTCCTCCGCCCGCATGTAATCGCCAACGGGATTGTTGGGACTGGCCAGCATGATCATACGCGTCTTCGGCGTCACCCTGGAAAGGATCGCCTCGGCCGAGGCGCTATACTCCGGTTCCGGCGCAACAACAACCTCCGCGCCCTGCGCGACCGCATGGATGCGTCCCATGATGAAGCTGTATTCGCTGGCGATCACCTCGTCGCCGGGCCGCAGGAACGCCCGCACCAGGAGCAGCTGCAGCTCCTCGGACCCATTGCCGCAGACGATGCGGCCGGGATCGAGATCGAAGACCTCGCCGATGGCGCGGCGCAGCCCGCTCTGAGTGCCGTCCGGATAGCGGCAAAGCTGCCCGGCCGCATCGTGATAGGCCTTGAGAGCCAGCGGCGATGGGCCGAACGGCGATTCATTGGACGACAGTTTGATCGGATTGTCATGACCCGAGACGGCGGCAGCGCCCTGCTGATACGGACTCAGCTTTTCGATCATCGGATTGGGCCGCGGCACACCCCGCTCCGGCGACGCTTTGATCGGTTCAGCCATCGGAACCCCCCATGTCTCACGCGCCCTCTTTGCGCGAGGCTATCCGGCCGCGGACCCGCTCGCGCAGGATGAACCGCCAGGGCGACGCCATGTCGTCCACCGTAACCTCGATCAGCCCGGGCCGGCCGCTGGCAAGCGCCTGCTTCAGCACCGGCCGCAAGGTATCGGGCGACGATGCGGTATAGCCGTCCACCCCGAAGGCCTCGGCCAAAGCGACAAAGTTCGGATTGCGGAGCTCCGAGCCGATATAGCGGCCCTCGTACCACTCCTGCTGATGGCGGCGCACATTGCCGAACCGGTTGTTGTTGAAGACGATGACCGTCAGCGCGATGCCATACTGCGCGGCGGTGGCCAGCTCCTGGACGTTGAACATGAAGCCGCCGTCGCCGGCCAGCGCCACCACCGGCCGGTCGCCGGCGCCGACCTTGACGCCAAGCGCCGTCGCGTAACCGTATCCCAGGGTACCCTGATAGCCGCAGGTGATCAGCGACCGTGGGTGATAGACGGGAAAGCCGAACCAGGACGCGAAGCCCACCTGGGTGATCTCGTCCACCAATATGCCGTCGTCGGGCAACTCCGCCCGGATGGCCTCGAGAAAGGCGAGCTGCGGCTGTATGGCGGAGATATCCGCCGCGGCCCGTTCCTTTACCGCGGTCAGCTCCTCCTCGCGGGACGGCCGAGCGCCGAGATGACCGGGCAGGCGCGCGCGCAGCGCCGCGGTAACCGCCCGCGCATCGCCGCAGATGCCGATGTCGGCAGGGACGATGCGGCCGATCTCGGTGGGGTCCCAATCGACACGAATAAGCGTCATCTCCGCATCGACGCCCCATTCCTGAAGATAGGGCTGCATGCGGCTGCCGATGCCGAGCACCACGTCGGCCTCTTTCCAGAGCGCATAGCCCGAGACGAAGTTGTGCCCCAGATAGTGGCGGTCGCTGACGATGCCGCGACCGTTGCGGAACGACACCACCGGCGCCTGCAGCATTTCGGCGAGCTCGCGCAGCTCGGCGCTGGCATGCTGTGCGCCGCCGCCAACCACGATCAGCGGCTTTTTGGCGCCCGCCAGCGCCTTGGCGGCATCGGCAACCAAGTCTTCGTCGAACACGGCGTCGGCGGAGTCGTCGAACACCTTGGGCGCCGGGACCGCGGTTGTCATGGCCATCACGTCCGGCGGCGTCTCCAGCGCCACCGGCCTCGGCCGGCCGGTCTTCAGCCGACGGAAGGCTTCATGCACGGTCTGACTGATCTGAGACGGATGATCGATCCGCTCCGACCACTGGGTGAGCGAGCGCAGGGTCGCGAGCTGATCGGGCAGTTCGTGTAATTCACCGATGCCGCGGCCGATGGCCTGCGACGGGATTTGGCCGGTAACGCACAGAACCGGCGTGCTGTTGGCGTAGGCGGAACAGAGAGCAGCGCCCGTGTTCAGAACGCCGGGGCCGGGCACCACCGTATAAACGCCCACCTGCCCCGTGGCCTTGGCGAAGCCGAAGGCCATATAGGCCGCGCCCTGCTCGTGGCGCGAGCCGTAATAGGCGATGGCGGAACCGGCACGCTGCATCGAATCGAAAAAGTCGTTGAGCTGCCCGCCGGGCAGTCCGAATATGGTATCGACACCATTGGCCTGCAGGCATTCCAGCAGCACATCGGCGCCATTTGATCGCGGCATACGTCACTCTTTCCTTCGCCCGCGCACTCATGGCCGGCGCCGAAAAACTCCCGGAATTCCGCCATCA
>JAKSBY010000765.1 GCA_022360855.1 Sphingomonadales bacterium
AGCGCGTGCGCTGATGATGTCGACCAACAACATTCTCAGCCCTGCCAACGGTAAGCCGATCATCGTGCCCAGCCAGGATATCGTGCTGGGCCTCTATTACCTGACCATGGAGCGCGAGCACGAGCCTGGCGAGGGGATGGCCTTCGTTGACGTCAACGAAATCCGCCAAGCGCTCGACAACAAGATCGTCTCGCTGCACGCCAAGATCGCGGCGCGTTACGAGACGGTTGACGAGGACGGCAATCCGGTCACGACGCGTGTCCAGACTACACCCGGCCGCATGCTGCTCGCCGAGCATCTGCCGAAAAACGCCAACGTGCCGTTCGAAACCGTCAACCGGCTCCTGACCAAGAAGGAGATTTCCGAGGTCATCGACGTGGTCTACCGCCATTGCGGCCAGAAGGAGACCGTCCTGTTCTGCGACGGCGTCATGGCGCTCGGCTTCCAGCAGGCCTGCATGGCGGGCATCTCCTTCGGCAAGGACGACATGGTCATCCCCGAGGCCAAGGAAACCCTGGTCGGCGAGACCCGCGAGCTGGTCAAGGAATACGAGCAGCAGTATCAGGATGGCCTGATCACCCAAGGCGAGAAGTACAACAAGGTTGTCGACGCCTGGGCGCAATGCACCGACCGGGTCGCCGACGAGATGATGGGCAATATCTCGGCCAAGCGGGTCGACGAAGAGACCGGCCGGGAAGAGAACATCAACTCCATCTACATGATGGCCCATTCCGGCGCCCGCGGCTCAGCGGCGCAAATGAAGCAGCTCGCCGGCATGCGCGGCCTGATGGCCAAGCCGTCGGGCGAGATCATCGAGACGCCGATCATCTCCAACTTCAAGGAGGGGCTGTCGGTGCTGGAGTACTTCAACTCCACCCACGGCGCCCGCAAGGGTCTGGCCGATACGGCGCTCAAGACCGCGAATTCCGGCTACCTGACCCGCCGCCTGGTGGACGTCAGCCAGGACTGCGTGGTCATCGAGGAAGACTGTGGCACCGAGCAGGGCATCACCGTCGGCGAAGTGGTCGAGGGCGGCAACGTCATCGTGCCCTTGTCCGAACGCGTGCTCGGCCGCACCGCGGCGGTCGACATCAAAGACCCGATCTCGGGCGACGTTCTGATCCCGGGCGGCACCTTGTTGACCGAACCCGAGGTCGAGATCGTCGAGACCTCCGGCATCTCGCATATCAAGATCCGCTCGGTGCTCACCTGCGAGACCAAGGGCGGCGTGTGCGGCCACTGCTACGGCCGCGATCTCGCGCGCGGGACGCCGGTCAATATGGGCGAGGCGGTCGGCGTGATCGCGGCCCAGTCGATCGGCGAGCCGGGGACGCAGCTTACCATGCGCACCTTCCATATCGGCGGTACGGCGACGGTGTCGGAACAGTCCTCGGTGGAGGCGACCCTGGAAGCCACGGTCAAGATCCGCAACCGCAACGTGGTCACCGATTCCAAGAAGCGCAACATCGTCATGAGCCGTAATCTCGAAATCCTGCTCATCGACGCCGAGGGCCGCGAGCGGGCCACCCACAAAGTGCCCTATGGCGGCCAGCTTCTGGTCGACGAAGACGATAAGGTGGCCCAGGGCGACCGGCTCTGCCAGTGGGACCCGTTCACCATCCCGATCATCACCGAAAAGAGCGGGACGGTGCGCTATGTCGACTTGGTCGAGGGCGTGTCGGTACGCGAGACGACCGACGAATCCACCGGTATCACCTCGAAGGTGGTGACCGACTGGCGGTCCTCGCCCAAGGGTGCGGAGCTCAGGCCCCGTATCACCCTGCGCGACGCCAAAGACAATGTTGTGCAGCTCGCCAACGGTACCGAGGCCCGGTACTTCATGTCGGTGGACGCCATCCTCTCGGTGGATGACGGCGACAAGGTCTCGGCCGGCGACGTGATCGCGCGTATCCCGCGCGAAGCCGCCAAGACGCGCGACATCACCGGCGGTCTGCCGCGGGTCGCCGAGCTGTTCGAGGCGCGGCGCCCGAAGGACCACGCCATCATCGCCGATGCCGACGGCATCGTCGAGTTCGGCAAGGACTACAAGAACAAGCGGCGCATCGTCATCCGGCCCAAGGACGAGAGCGACAAGCCGATCGAGTATCTGGTGCCCAAGGGCAAGCACATCTCGGTGCAGGAAGGCGACTTCATCGAGAAGGGCGACTATCTCCTGGACGGCAACCCGGCGCCGCACGACATCCTTTCGGTACTCGGTGTCGAGGCGCTGGCCAGCTATCTGGTGCAGGAGATTCAGGAGGTCTACCGGCTGCAGGGCGTGAAGATCAACGACAAGCACATCGAGGTGATCGTGCGCCAGATGCTGCAGAAGATCGAGATCACCGGGTCCGGCGATTCCACCTTCCTGGTGGGCGAGCAGGTCGACCTTGAGGAGTTCGACGAGGTCAACGCCAAGCTGGAGGCCGACGGCAAAGCGCCGGCCGAGGGCGACAGCGTGCTTCTGGGCATCACCAAAGCCAGCCTGCAGACCCGTTCCTTCATCTCGGCCGCCTCGTTCCAGGAGACCACGCGCGTACTAACCGAAGCCTCGGTGACCGGCAAGGTGGACAGGCTCCAGGGCCTCAAGGAAAACGTCATTGTCGGCCGCCTCATTCCGGCGGGAACCGGCGCGATGATGAACGAATTCCGCGTCGAGGCCAAGGAGCGGGATCTCGCCATCGAGGCGCTGCGCGAGGCCGAGGAATCGCAGATGTCGGACGAGGCGGAGGCCTTGTTTGCCGCTGCAACCGACGATGCGTCGGCCGAAAGCGATTCTCCGGCAACGACATAATCAAGAAGACGGGATCACATCCCGACGCGCCCGGCTGCCGCCATCGGTGGCCGGGCCTTTTCTTTGTTTT
This sequence comes from Sphingomonadales bacterium, assembly GCA_022360855.1. GTDB lineage: Bacteria > Pseudomonadota > Alphaproteobacteria > Sphingomonadales > JAKSBY01 > JAKSBY01. The sequence goes on from JAKSBY010000765.1 coordinate 2,862, forward strand.
GACCTTATTTCAGTGACAGTTACCTTTTTATTTTCCTTTTAAAAACAATGCACTAGAAAAAACAGATGCAAAAAAGGTAACTGTCACTGAAATAGCCCCGCGATCTCTTGGCCCATTCCCGTCATTCCCGCGCAAGCGGGAATCTGGATGCCCGTTTTCACGGGCATGACGGAAGGTGCTCCCCTGGATTGCTTCGCTCGGCTCGCAATGACGAGCTGACTTAGATGTAAGGCGCTTTGAGGGGCCGATAGACGTCGCGGAAGTTTCTGGAATCCGTGCTTCGCGGCAATTTTCTTACCCGCCGAAATCCGTGGAAATATTGGTTGACGGGCCCGGGCCCCCTGCATATATTCCGCGCGCGTCTGGGCGCAGGTGGTAGCAGTTCCCGCTAAACGCTGCGTTTGACAGACCAGTAGGAAACGACATTCGAGTTCGGCGCAAAGCCCTCCAGGGAGAGGCCCTCTCCTTGCGAGCTTTTTTGCACATGATGTGCGCAGGGCTTTGCGGCGGACGGCTTTGAGATTTGGACGGCCAACGAGCTTAAGGAAAGCGGCCTATGCCTACGGTTAATCAATTGGTGCGCAAGCCCCGCAAGGCGCCGGTGGTGCGCAATAAAGTGCCGGCGCTGGAAGGCTGCCCGCAGAAGCGCGGCGTCTGTACCCGGGTCTACACCACGACCCCGAAGAAGCCGAACTCGGCTTTGCGGAAGGTGGCGCGCGTACGCCTCACCAACGGGATCGAGGTGACGAGCTACATCCCGGGCGAGGGCCACAACCTGCAGGAGCATTCGGTGGTCCTGATCCGCGGCGGCCGCGTCAAGGACCTGCCCGGCGTGCGCTACCACATTCTCCGCGGCGTGCTCGACACCCAAGGCGTCAGCGACCGCCGCCAGGGCCGGTCGAAATACGGCGCCAAGCGCCCGAAATAGGCTGAAACGCCCAAATAGGCTGAAACGAAGGACTCAGAGACATGTCACGTCGCCATCGTGCCGAAAAACGGGAAGTTCTGCCGGATCCGAAATACGGAGACATCGTGCTGACGAAGTTCGTCAACAGCCTGATGTATGACGGCAAGAAATCGGTCGCCGAGCAGATCGTCTACGGCGCCTTCGATGTCATCGAGCAGAAGGCGAAGACCGATCCGCTGACGCTGTTTCACGAGGCGCTCGACAACGTCAAGCCGGCGGTCGAGGTGCGCTCGCGCCGGGTCGGCGGCGCGACGTATCAGGTGCCGGTCGAGGTCCGTACCGACCGCGCCCAGGCCCTGGCGATCCGCTGGATCATCGAGCAAAGCCGCAAGCGCAATGAAGATACCATGGTGGGCCGGCTCTCCGGCGAGCTGCTGGATGCCGCCAACGGCCGGGGGGCGAGCGTCAAGAAGCGCGAAGACACACACCGCATGGCGGAGGCCAACAAGGCCTTCTCCCATTACCGCTGGTAGGATTTGAGAGTTAAGGACGACCGCGATGGCCCGCACGACCCCCCTGGAGCGCTACCGCAATATCGGCATCATGGCCCATATTGACGCCGGCAAGACGACGACCACCGAGCGCATCCTCTATTACACCGGCCGCAGCCATAAGATCGGCGAAGTGCATGACGGCGCCGCCACCATGGACTGGATGGAGCAAGAGCAGGAGCGGGGTATTACCATTACCTCCGCCGCCACCACCGCGTTCTGGCGTGATCACCGAGTCAACATTATCGACACCCCGGGCCATGTGGACTTTACGATTGAGGTTGAACGGTCACTGCGAGTCTTAGACGGCGCCGTGGCCGTTTTTGATAGCGTCGCCGGCGTCGAGCCGCAGTCCGAGACCGTGTGGCGGCAGGCGGATAAATACGGCGTGCCGCGCATGTGCTTCGTCAACAAGATGGACCGCACCGGCGCCGATTTCGAACGCTGTGTGGAAATGATGAAGGATCGCCTCGGCGCGACCCCGCTGGTTATCCAGCTCCCGGTCGGCGCCGAATCCGACTATGCCGGCGTCGTCGACCTACTCAAGCAGAAAGCGATCATTTGGAAGGACGAAGCGCTCGGCGCCGAGTTCGAATATGTCGACATTCCGGCCGAGCTTCAGGACGCTGCTGAGATCGCGCGCACCGAGATGATCGAGACCGCGGTCGAACTCGACGAGGCGCTTCTTGAGAAATATCTCGAAGGCGAGGAGCCCAGCGAAGACGAGCTCAAGGCCGTCATCCGCCAGGGCACGATCTCCGGCGCCTTCGTGCCGGTGCTGAACGGCTCGGCCTTCAAGAACAAGGGCGTGCAGCCGCTCCTCGACGCGGTCGTCGATTTTATGCCGTCGCCGGCGGACCTGCCGGCCATGAAAGGCGTATCGGTTGATGGTGAGGACGAGGTTCTGCGCGAGTCTTCCGACGGCGAGCCGTTTTCGGCGCTCGCCTTCAAGATCATGACCGATCCCTTTGTCGGCTCGCTCTCCTTCGTGCGCATCTATTCCGGCGTGCTCGACACCGGCACGCAGATGCTCAACTCGGTCAAGGGCAAGCGCGAGAAGATCGGCCGCATGCTCCTTATGCACGCCAACAGCCGCGAAGACATCAAGCAAGCCCGCGCCGGCGACATCATCGCCTTGTGCGGGCTTAAGCTTACCACCACGGGCGATACGCTCTGCGATCCGCAGAAGCCGGTTGTGCTCGAGCGCATGGAGTTCCCCGATCCCGTGATCGAGGTCGCGGTCGAGCCCAAGACCAAGGCGGACCAGGAGAAGCTTGGCATCGCGCTGCAAAGGCTGGCGCAGGAAGACCCGAGCTTCCGGGTGTCCACCGATCACGAAAGCGGCCAGACCATCATCAAGGGCATGGGCGAATTGCATCTCGACATTCTGGTCGACCGCATGAAGCGGGAGTTCAAGGTCGAGGCCAATGTCGGCGCGCCGCAGGTCGCCTATCGCGAGGCTTTGGCGCGCGAGACCGAGATCAAATACACCCACAAGAAGCAGACCGGCGGCTCCGGCCAGTTCGGCAAGGTCGACATTATCGTCACGCCGGCCGAGCGCGGCTCGGGCATCGAGTTCATCGACGAGATCAAGGGCGGCAACATCCCGCGCGAATACATCCCGTCGGTGGAGAAGGGCATCCGCGATGTGGCCGAGGCCGGCCATCTGATCGGCTTCCCGATCATCGATTTCCAGATCCGTCTGGTCGACGGCGCTTATCACGACGTGGACTCGTCAGCGCTCGCATTCGAGATTGCCGGGCGTGGCGCCATGCGCGAGGCGGCGGAAAAGGCCGGGATCAAGATCCTGGAGCCGATCATGGCGGTGGAAGTGGTCACCCCCGATGAATATCAGGGCGATGTGATCGGCGATCTGAACAGCCGCCGGGGCCAGATCACCGGCACCGAGGCGCGCGGTAACGCCACGGTCATCACTGCCGATGTGCCGCTCGCCAATATGTTCGGTTACGTCAACAATCTGCGCGGTCAGACCCAGGGCCGCGCGCAGTACACCATGCAGTTCTCGCATTATGGCGAGGTGCCGACCAATGTGGCCGAAGAGGTCCGGGCGCGCCTGGCCGGTTAGGCAGTCTTTCGGAGGATAGAGGAATAACACCATGTCGAAAGAGAAGTTTGAGCGTACGAAGCCGCATTGCAATGTTGGGACGATTGGTCATGTTGACCATGGCAAGACGACTTTGACGGCGGCGATTACGAAGGTGATGTCTGAGCTTGGGATGGCGGATTTCACGGCGTTTGACAACATCGACAAGGCGCCTGAGGAGCGCGAGCGCGGGATTACGATCGCGACCGCT
>JAKSBY010000454.1 GCA_022360855.1 Sphingomonadales bacterium
GATGTTCGTCTCCAGCTCTCAGCCGGACTTTGTCAACGATTTCAGGACCTTGAGGCGCGCCGTCTTCTTCGGTCGCGACGCCTTCGAGCGCGACGACAACATCCTCGTCGACGTTACCGGCGAATTCGTCACGGGCCCGCTGACGCATAAATTCGTGGTCGGATTCAACTACCGTGATTTCAATAGCTCGCGGCCGGCGCGGTTCGTCGGCACAACGCCGCTCGATCTCTTCGAGCCCGTTTATGGCCTTGCGCCGGACCTGGATCCCGAGTTGCCGGATTTCTTCCAGTTCTTCGATTCCCTGGCGTTCTTCGTTCAGGACCGGATTTCGTTCGGGGAGAAACTGCATCTGCTGATTGGCGTTCGGTATTCGGATTCGGATCAGAACACAGACTTCATCACCGTCGACGGTCAGTCATTCCCCAGAGAACTCAATGAGAATGACTGGTCGACGCAGTTCGGTCTTCTTTATCACGTGAGCGATCAGTTCACGGTTTACGCCAATCGGGCGGAATCCTTCGTGCCGCAATTCGGCACCTCGTCCGGCGGCGCTCCGTTCGACGCCGAGCGGGGAACGCAATACGAGGTCGGAACACGGCTTGAATTCGCGAATTCGGGCATTCAGATGAATGCGGCCGCGTTTATCATCACCAAGACCAACTTGCGGACCTCGGATCCCGACAATCCCGGTTTTCCCGCGGCGCTGGGCAAGGCGGAATCCCGTGGCTTCGAAGTCTCGTTGTTCGGGAATATCGCGCCCAATTGGTTCTTGGGCGCCGCCTACGGATTTACGGATACGGAGATCACGCGCAATTTCGACGGCCTGGAAGGCAACACGCTCCGCAATACGCCCAAGAACACCGTCTCAGTGCAGACGCGCTACGATATCGAGTCGGGGCCGCTGCGCGGGCTCGGGCTCGGCGGCACGCTGGAATATGTGGAGAGCCGGTTCGGCAACGACGCCAACACTTTCAAGCTGCCCGGCCATGCGCGTCTCGATTTGGCCGCCTATTATGCGATCAACGAACGGATCCAGCTCGATTTCCTCGTCAACAACGTCTTTGACGAGGATATCTACGCCGAAGGGTTCAATATCTTCCGCGTGATCGCCGAGCCAGGCCGCACATTTCTGGCCCGCGTCAAGTTGCGTCTCGACTGAAGGCCGGGGTCCGTACTCAATTTGGCCCAGCGGCCTCGCGCTCCTGCCGGCGCTACCGGACTCCGCGTCCGGTAGCGCCGGCCTACTTAGTCTCGAAGAGTTTTCGTGGGTATTTGCAGAGTGTCTCTGCGCCGGTTTCGGTGACGACGAAGGGTTCGGTAATGACGATGCTGTGGCCCTCGTGCCAGAAGGCGGGCATCAGGTGGAAGGCCATGCCCGGCTCCAGTACGGTTTCGTCCTCGGGCCTGAGGCTGATGGTCTGCTCTCCGAAGGTGGGCGGGTAGGCCAGGCCCAGCGAGTAGCCGCACCGGGCC
>JAKSBY010000372.1 GCA_022360855.1 Sphingomonadales bacterium
CGCGAGGCGATGACGTTGGCCTGGATTTCGGCGGCGCCTTCGAAGACGTTGAGGATGCGGGCGTCGCACAGCACCCGGCTGATCGGGTATTCCAGCGCGTAGCCGTTGCCGCCATGGACCTGCACCGCGTTGTCTGCGGCGGCCCAGGCGACGCGTGCGGCCAAGAGCTTGGCCATGCCCGCCTCCAGATCCGTACGCTTGCCGGAATCCTTCTGCCGCGCGGCGAAATAGCTGAGTTGGCGGGCCATCATGATCTCCACCGCGGCGCGGGCGAGCTTACCCGAGACCCGCGGGAATTCGAAGATCGGTTTGCCGAACTGCGCGCGCTCCTTGGCGTAAGCGAGGCCGAGTTCGAGCGCGTTCTGGGCGACGCCCGTGGCCCTGGCGGCGGTCTGGATGCGTGCCGACTCGAAGGTCGTCATGAGCTGCTTGAAGCCCTGGCCCTCGGCCCCGCCCAACAGGTTCCCGGCGGCGACCTCGAAGCCGTCGAAGCCGATCTCGTATTCCTTCATGCCGCGATAGCCGAGGACCTCGATCTCACCGCCGGTCATGCCCGCCGCCGGGAAGGAATCCGCGTCCGTCCCGCGCGGCTTTTCCGCCAGGAACATGGAGAGCCCCTTATAGCCGGGCTCGGCCGGATCGGTGCGGGCGAGGAGCGTCATCAGGTCGGTGCGCGCCGCATGGGTGATCCAGGTCTTGTTGCCGGTCACGCGGTAAACGTCGCCGTCGCGCACGGCGCGGGTCCGGAGGCTGCCGAGGTCCGAGCCCGTATTGGGCTCGGTGAAGACCGCGGTCGGCAGCACCTCGGCGGACGCGATCCTGGGCAGCCAGTGGGCCTTCTGCTCGTCGGTGCCACCATTGAGGATCAGCTCGGCGGCGATCTCCGAGCGGGTGCCGAGCGAGCCGACGCCGATATAGCCGCGGCTGAGCTCCTCGGAGACGACGCACATGGCGAGCTTGCCGAGCCCGGCGCCGCCGAATTCCTCCGGGATGGTCAGGCCGAAGACGCCGAGTTCCGCCATATGCTCGAGGATCGCAAGCGGGATCAGCTCGTCCTTCAGGTGCCAGTCATGGGCGAAGGGCGCGACCTCCTCTTCGGCGAAGCGGCGAAACTCGCCGCGGATCATCTCATGCGTTTCGTCGAGTCCGAGATCGCCGAAGCTGCCGGTCTCCTCGGCGCGGCCAACATGGCCGGCGACCGCCGCCCAGGTCTCAGCCGCGGTGCCGTCGGCGATGAGAGCCCGGACATCGTCGGTCAGGAACGCATCGACCGCGGCGCGGTCGAGATAAAGGTCTTGCGGCCGCACCATCTCGCCCTGGCTCATGGGCAGACCGCCGGCAAGCTGGGCGAGATATTCGCCGAACCCGGCCTTCAGGATGAGCTGCTCGAAATCGCGGAAGCGACCGGCTTCCGCAAGCCCGCGCGCCCAGCCGAGCGTCTCGCGCAGGGTCTCCGCATAGGTGGCGTACCAAGCGAGGCCGTGCGCCGCGGTCTGCTCGCGTTCGAGCAGCGCCTTGTCGGGGCGCCCATCCGGCGCGCAACGGGCCGCGACCGCCGCCCTGGCCGTCTCGACAAGCCGGTCGGCGGCGCCGAGCGCCTGATCAAAGCGATCGAAGGAGTCCATGGGGCGAAAAAATCGGGCTCAGCCGTTGCCGGCCTCGATAGCCTCTTCCACGGTGCGCAGTCCCGGTATCTTGGAGGAGACCAGCACCGCCATATTGCCCGGCTTGTGCTGGTTCTTCCACATCTTGGTGTGCGCCGCCGGGATGTCGTCCCACGGGAAGACCTCCGACATGCAGGGATCGAGCCTGCGCTCGATGACCAGCCGGTTGGCCTGGCTGGCCTGTTTGAGGTTGGCGAAATGGCTGCCCTGGATGCGCTTTTGCCGCATCCACACGAAGCGCGCGTCCATGGTCAGGTTGTAGCCCGTGGTGCCGGCGCAGAACACGACCATGCCGCCGCGCTTCACCACGAAGCAGGAGACCGGGAAGGTCTGCTCGCCCGGATGCGCGAAGACGAAGTCGACATCATTGCCCTTGCCGGTGATCGCGCGGATCGCCTTGCCGAAGGCCCGCACCGTCTTGGAATATTCGCCGTAGGCCTTGGCGTCGCCGAC
>JAKSBY010000365.1 GCA_022360855.1 Sphingomonadales bacterium
GACGTCGGCGAGCCGAGCCGTTCGGCAAGCGCGCTCAGGATCGGGATGAAGATCACGACCACGGGCGTGTTGTTGAGCACCGCCGATGTCACCATCACCGCGACAAGAGTCAGAAACAGAATCAGATAGGGCCACGAGGCGCCCAACCTGAACAGCAGGCTCGCCGCCTGGTCCAGGGCCCCGGTCAGCACCATCCCCTGGCCGATCACGAGCAGGGTCAGCACGGTAATCAGGGCCGGATCGGCGAATCCGGCGAGTAGTTCCTTGGGACCGAGGAGATTCCTCCCGTCGGGCCCCTCTACCGGCGCCAGATAGAACAGCACCAGCAAAACGGCGATGACGCCGAGGCTGACTAGTTCCAGTGGAAAACGGTCGATCACATAGGCGACGATGGCGCCCGCGATCACGCCGTAGGTCAGCCACATCTGCAGTGTGGGTTCGATCCCCGTCATTAGCCCTTGTCCGCCTGACGCCCTCTTTTATTCCCTGCAGCGTAGCGGGCGCGGCGGCAATTGCAAAGAGAGGCTAATGTCTAGCGGTTGGTCAGGGACGGCGGGACGACCGGGGCTTCGCGGAGAACGAGAATGGATATCCGCCGGTTCTCGTTGCGGACGGGATCGTCCGGGAACAGCGGGTCGGTATCGGCTTTGCCGATGACGTCGGCAAAGCGGTCATAGGTCACGCCCGATTCGCGCAAGATACGCCGCGCCGCGTTGGCGCGATCGGCCGACAGCTCCCAGTTTCCGTAATCCACCCGGTTGAGCGGCTTGGCGTCGGTATGGCCGAGGATGGCGACTCGGTTGGGCATGCTTTCGACGATGCGGCCGACGGTCTGGAACAGGCGCACCGCGTAGCCGTAAGGCTCTGCCGTGCCGGTGCGGAACATGGCGCGCTTGTCCTTGTCGACGATCTGGATCTTCATGCCCTCGGGCGTCTGTTCGATGATCAGCTGGTCCTGATGCCGCGCCAGATCGGGCATTTGCTGGATCGCCTGACGCAGCCGGTCCGCCACATCCGAGAACATGGCGTCTTCGCGGGTGACGACGTTCTTCTGCCATTCCTCTTCCGGCGACTGAACGTAGGATTTTTCCCGGGCGCCGTCCTGGCCGGTTTCGCTCGGCGGCGGGGCATCGATATCGACCGCAATCGTTCCCGACGACTGCACGCCTTCGGAGGCCATCGACGTGCCGGCCAGCATGCCGTCCGAGCCCGAATTGGAGACGACCGCCGCGGTCGACGGCGTGAAGTAGTCGGCCAGGCCCTCCAAGGTCTCCTTGTCCGAAACGTTCAGCAGCCACAGCAGCATGAAAAAGGCCATCATCGCGGTCGTGAAGTCGGCATAGGCGACCTTCCAGGCGCCGCCATGGTGGCCGCCTTCGACCTTGTTGATCTTCTTGACGATGATCGGCTGGACGTTGGTTTCTTCTTCCGCCACGCAACAGACTCGAATTCGGCCCGGGACCCAGTCGCCCCGCGCTTCGATCATCGGCCAGGATGGTTAAGGTTTGATTGAGTTTGTCGGGCGCCGGGGCGGCCGTTCATGGTTCGACAGGCTCACCACGAACGGAATTCCACACCCGTTCTGA
>JAKSBY010000764.1 GCA_022360855.1 Sphingomonadales bacterium
AGCACGCGGCAGGCGAAGCCGAGCTGCCGGTCGGCGTGGCGCTCGACGAGCAGCGCGTAGGCCGTACGGTCGCCGGCGGCGACGCGGGCGACCAGCTCTTCGTCAGGAACTTCATTACCGGGCGCCATAGCCGGCGCTTCCCGGGTTGCCAAAGCAGCGAGCGAAATGACCCTCTCCCGTCATGACCTCACTAGATCATACGGGGAAGGACGGTGAAACCCTGCGGTGACGCTCGGATTGATTTTAGCTGCTGCCGACTAAGCGACGTCCCAGGTGCGGCCCTGGCGGATCAGGGCGTCGAGATCGCCCTTGCCCTTCTTGGCGGTCACCTCGGCGATCTGCTGGTGGATATCGTCCTCGAAGGTGGTGGACGGGTCGTTCCACAACACGCCAAAGGCGACCGGGAAGTCGGGTCCGCCGAGGCGCACCAGCATGCCGGCCAGGGTTCGGTTGTGCTCGTCATGGACCAGAAGGTCGTCTTCGGTCACGCCGTTCTCGCCGAGCTTCACGACTTCCAGGTCGAGCGTGCCGGGCTTGAGCCTGAGGCCCTTGTCCATCTCTTTGCCGAAGATCATCGGCTTGCCGTGCTCCACGTGGAGCTGGCGGTCCGGGCCGGTGTCGCGATTGGTCACCTCGCCGAACACGTCGTCATTGTAGACGATGCAGTTCTGCCAGATCTCGACGAAGGACGCGCCTTTGTGTTCATGCGTGCGCTTGAAGATCTCAGGCATGCGCTTCTGATCGGTGTCGATGGTGCGCGCGATGAAATGGCTGCCGACACCGAGCGCGAAGGCGCAGACCGAGACCCGGTGATCGACCGAGCCATGCGGCGAAGAGGGCGAGCGGGTGCCCGGGAAAGAGGTCGGCGAATACTGGCCCTTGGTGAGGCCGTAGATCTCGTTGTTGAACAGGATGATGTTGAGGTCGACGTTGCGGCGCAGCGCATGCAGCATGTGGTTGCCGCCGATCGAGAGCCCGTCGCCGTCGCCGGTGATCACCCAGACGTCGAGCTCCGGGTTGGCGAGCTTGATGCCGGTGGCCACCGCCGGGGCGCGGCCGTGGATCGTATGGAACCCGTAGGTCGCCATGTAATAGGGGAAGCGCGACGAGCAGCCGATGCCGGAGACGAACACCGTGTTTTCCGGCGTCGCGCCGATCTCCGGCAGGGTGCGTTGCATGCTTTTCAGAATGGCGTAGTCGCCGCAGCCGGGGCACCAGCGCACTTCCTGGTCGGAGGCGAAGTCCTTCGCGGTCAGTTTCTCGGGCGACATCTCGTTCATGACACGGGTCCTATTCCGCCGCTTTCGGCAACAAATGGTCGTAAATGGCGTCCAGGATCTCGGCGACCTTGAAGGGCTGGCCGGACACCTTGTTTACCGGCGTCGCGGCGATCAGGAAGTGATCGCGCAGCACGGTCATGAGCTGGCCCATATTCATCTCCGGCACCAGCACCCGGTCGTATTTCGCCAGGAGCTCGCCCAGATTCTTCGGGAACGGATGCAGGTAGCGGATGTGGATGTGGCTGACGTCGAGGCCGCGCGCCCGCGCCCGCGCCACCGCCTGGCTGATCGGCCCGTAGGTGGAGCCCCAGCCGACCACGGCAAGCTCGCCGCCGACCGACCCGGTGGTCACGGCCTGTTCGGGGATATCGTCGGCGATGCCGTCCACCTTGGCGCGGCGCACCAGGGTCATCTTGTGGTGGTTGTCGGCGTCATAGGAGATATGCCCGGTCTCGAAGGATTTCTCGAGACCGCCGATCCTGTGTACGAGCCCTTTCGTGCCCGGCCTGGCCCAGAGCCGCGCCAGGGTCTTGGGATCGCGCTGGAACGGGTTGAACTCGCCGTTCTGGGCGTCGCTCTCGTCGGCTTGGCGCACCGGGAAGGGGTCGATCGCGCCCAAATCGGGCAGTTTCCAGGGCTCGGCGGCGTTGGCGATATAGCCGTCGGTGAGAACCATGACCGGGGTCATGTATTTGGTTGAAAGGCGCACCGCCTCGATGGCGACCTCGAAGCAGTCGCCGGGCGACGAGGTGGCGATCACCGGCAAGGGCGCGTCGCCGTTGCGCCCGTAGATCGCCTGATAAAGGTCCGACTGTTCGGTCTTGGTCGGCAGGCCGGCCGAGGGACCGCCGCGCTGGGAATTGACGATGATCAGGGGCAGCTCCACCGCGATGGCGAGGCCGAGCGCCTCCCCCTTGAGCGCGATGCCCGGGCCCGACGACGAGGTGACCCCGAGATCGCCGGCGTAGGAGGCGCCGAGCGCCGAGCAGATGGCGGCGATCTCGTCTTCCGCCTGGAAGGTGGTGACGTCGAATTCCTTCATCCCCGAAAGGATGTGAAGAAGCGGCGATGCCGGCGTGATCGGGTAGGAGCCGAACATGATCTTGAGGTCGGCGAGCTGGGCACCGGCCACCAGCCCCCAGGCGAGCGACTGGCTGCCGGTCACCGTACGGTAGGTGCCGGGCTCCAGGGTCGCCTCGCCGACATGGTAGCGCTTGATGTCAGACGACATCTCCGCGGTCTCGCCGAAGGCATGGCCGGCGTTCAACGCGGCGATATTGGCGTCGGCGATCTCGCGCTTGTTGGCAAACTTCTCGCGCAGCCATTCGACGATGGGCTCGCGCCGGCGCGCAAACAGCCAGAGCACGAGGCCCAACGTCCACATGTTCTTGCATCTGAGACCGTCTTTGTTGGAGAGCCCAAAGGGCTTGACCGCCGCCAGGGTCATCTTGGAGACGTCGAGTTCGATCACCTGATATTTGGTCAGGCTGCCGTCTTCCAGCGGACTCGCCTCGAAACCCGCCTTTTGCAGGTTGCGCTTGGAGAAGGAGCCGGCGTCGACGATCAGGAGGCCGGAATCGCGAAGCTCGCCGAGATTGGTGGCGAGCGCGGCCGGGTTCATGGCGACCAAGACGTCGGGCGCGTCGCCCGCGGTGGTCACGGTGGACGAGCCGAACTGAATCTGAAAGGCCGAAACCCCGAAGGTGGTGCCGGCGGGCGCGCGGATCTCGGCCGGGAAGTCCGGGAAGGTGGCGAGGTCCGAGCCCGAAAGCGCGGTCGAGGTGGTGAACTGGCTGCCGGTAAGCTGGATGCCGTCGCCGGAATCGCCGGCGAAGCGCACTACCACCGATTCAAGCTCTTCCATCCCGGCGTCGGCGGGCGGGAAGCCGTCTGAGGTTATGGTCATGGATGATGTGGGGGGCGGCCGGTCTTTGCCGGCTCCGTCCTAACTCCTAGCCCGTTCAGTGCATCCGGCATCGGCCGGAAATCCACAAGTTTATTTGCACAGCGTAAATATTCACCAAACTTCACGGCCTTTGGCAACAAAAACCGGTGGCCGCAG
>JAKSBY010000737.1 GCA_022360855.1 Sphingomonadales bacterium
CATCTGGTCCTTCTTCGGCGGTGAAAAGACCATGCCGCCCTGGATCAAGGAGGCGCGCACCCGGCCCCTGGTCGGCTATGGCGCGGAAATGCTCGGCCAGCTCTCGACCAAAATGATCGACCGCATCAAAGAGAACGAAGAGGTCACCAGCATCCTGGACGATATGCGCGAGAACGCGCCGCCGGAAGGCGATCCGACTGATCTGGGTCCCAGCCACACCCAGGCGGATGCGGATGCTATGAACCGAATCTTCGAAGAAGTGGTGGGGCGGGATGCGCAGGATGACGGGCAAAGCGACGAGCCCGAACCAAATTAATCGTTACAATAATGTGACGGAGTTCGTTTTCCGGATGTGACTTTTTGCCGGCAAGTGATATACAGGCCGCGATTCCCCGGCTGACACTATAGAGTCCCGCATGCGTTTCGCCTGGCCGCGCCGAAGTACCCCGTTTGATGACGACAAACTGCGGGAGGAATGCGGCGTATTCGGCATTTTCGGCACCGGTGACGCCGCCGCCCATACGGTGTTGGGCCTGCACGCGTTGCAGCACCGCGGCCAGGAGGCCGCCGGGATCACCTCCTTCGACGGCCGGCAGTTCCATTCGCACCGTTCGCTCGGCCTGGTGGCAGACAGCTTCTCCGAGCAGTCGGTGATCGACGAACTCAAGGGCGGCTCCGCAATCGGCCATGTGCGGTATTCGACCACCGGCGAGACGGCGCTGAGGAACTGCCAACCGCTGTTTGCCGAGCTTTCGGCCGGCGGCTTTGCGGTGGCCCATAACGGCAATCTCACCAATAGCTGGCATCTCAGGAAGCAGTTGGTGCGCACCGGCTCGATCTTTCAATCGACCTCCGACACCGAAGTCATCATCCATCTCGTGGCGACCAGCACCTTCCGCACCCTGCTCGATAAGCTGATCGACGCGCTCCGCCACGTCGAAGGCGCCTACTCGCTGGTCGCGCTGACCGATGAGGGGCTGATCGGCGTCCGCGATCCGTTGGGTGTGCGGCCGCTGGTGCTCGGCAAGCTCGATAAGGCCCATATCCTGTGCTCGGAGACCTGCGCGCTCGACATCATCGGCGCCGACTACGTGCGCGATCTGGAGCCGGGCGAGATCGTTATTATCACCGAAAAGGGCGTGGAGAGCATCTCGCCCTTCGCGCCTGCGCGGCCGCGGCCTTGCATCTTCGAATATGTCTATTTCTCGCGCCCTGATTCGTCCGCCGGCGGTACCAGCGTTTACGAGGTCAGGAAGCGCATCGGCGCCGAGCTGGCGCGGGAGAGCGGGGTCGACGCCGACCTCATTGTGCCGGTGCCCGACTCGGGCACCCCGGCGGCCATCGGCTACGCGCAAGCCGCAGGCATCCCCTTCGAGCTCGGCATTATCCGCAATCACTATGTCGGCCGCACCTTTATCGAGCCGACGGACACCATCCGCCATCTCGGCGTCAAGCTGAAGCACAACGCCAACCCCCGACTCCTGGACGGCAAGCGGGTCGTGCTGGTGGACGATTCCATCGTCCGCGGCACCACCTCGATCAAGATCGTCGACATGGTCCGCCAGGCGGGCGCCAAGGAGGTGCATATGCGGGTCGCCAGCCCGCCGACCCGCTTCTCCTGCTTCTACGGTGTCGACACGCCCGAGCGCGAGCAGCTCCTGGCCGCCAATCTGGAGCTTGAGGCCATGGCCGCGCATATCGGCGTCGACAGCCTGGCCTATCTCTCGCTGGACGGGCTCTACCGCGCCGTCGGCGATGCGGACCGCGACAACGCCCGGCCGCAATTCTGCGATGCCTGTTTCTCGGGCGAATACCCGACCCATCTGACCGACCATGACGAGACCGAGGGGCCGGGCCAGCTCACCCTGCTCGCGGAACAGCGCTTTGGCTGACGAAGCGGCGGCGGCGAGGCCCCTGGACGGAAAGCTGGCGCTGATTACCGGCGCCAGCCGCGGTATCGGCCGGGCCGTCGCACGCGGGCTGGCCGAGGCCGGCGCGCATATCATCGCGGTCACACTGCCACGATCCACCAAGGCGCTTGAGGAGCTAGACGACGAGATCGGTGCGGTGGGCGGTGCGGCAACCCTGGTGCCCCTGGACCTGCGCGACGGCCAGGCCATCGACCAGCTCGGGGCCTCTGTCGCCGAGCGCTGGGGCCGGCTCGATATCCTCATCGGTAATGCCGGTATCCTCGGCGATCTTTCGCCTTTTGCACATCTCGAGCTCAAGGTCTGGGAGGACCTGATCGCGGTCAACCTGACCGCCAACTGGCGGCTGATCCGCGCCTTCGACCCGCTGTTGCGCGCCGCCGAGGCGGGCCGGGTGATCTTCCTCACCTCGGGCGCCGCGTCCAAGGACAAGCCCTATTGGGGCGGTTACGCGGTGACCAAGGCCGGGCTCGAAAAGCTGGCCAAGACCTACGCCGCCGAAGTGGCCAAGACGCCGGTTAGGGTCAATCTCGTCAATCCCGGTCCGATGCGCACGTTGATGCGGGCCAAGGCCATGCCGGGCGAGGATCCGGCCACCCTGCCGCCGCCCGAGGAGCTTGTGCCGCTGTTTCTGGAGATGGCGGGCCCGGACTACGAGGGGACCGGCCAGGTCATCGACTTCCAGTCCTGGCGTACGCGGCACCGGCTCTGAGCGGGTAACGAATGACCCGCGAGCTCTCCATCTCGGAGGCGGTCGCGCAGCTCCATGCGCTC
>JAKSBY010000355.1 GCA_022360855.1 Sphingomonadales bacterium
CTGGAAGTGCCGGAATACGCCTTCCTCGATAACAACCGCATCAAGATCGGTTAAGAGGGGAGGAGAACACCATGCCGAGCACGGGCAAGACCTTTCAGCCGAAAAGCGGCATACTGAAGTGGTTCGACCGGCAGCTGCCAATCCTGTCACTGATCCATGATTCGGTCGGCGCCGGCTATGCCGCGCCCAAGAATCTCAATTACTTCTGGAATTTCGGCTCGCTCGCCGGGCTGTGCCTGGTCATTCAGCTTGCGACGGGCATCGTGCTGGCCATGCATTACCAGCCATCGACGGCCGCGGCTTTCGATTCCGTCGAGCACATCATGCGCAACGTCAACTACGGCTGGCTCCTGCGCTACCTGCACGCCAACGGCGCGTCGATGTTCTTCCTGGTCGTCTTCATCCATATCTTCCGCGGGCTTTACTACGGCTCCTACAAGCCGCCCCGGGAGATGCTGTGGATCCTCGGCGTCGTTATTCTGCTCCTGATGATGGCCACCGCCTTCATGGGCTACGTGCTGCCCTGGGGCCAGATGAGCTTTTGGGCCGCGACCGTGATCACCAACCTGTTTTCCGCGGTACCGGTAGTCGGCGATGCCATCGTCTCGCTTCTCTGGGGCGGTTTTTCGGTCGACAACCCGACCTTGAACCGCTTCTACAGCCTGCACTACCTGCTGCCCTTCGTTATCGTCGGCGTGGTCATCCTGCATATCTGGGCGCTGCATATTCCGGGCTCCAACAATCCGCTCGGCATCGACGTGAAAGGCTCCCAGGATACGGTGCCCTTCCACCCCTACTACACGGTGAAGGACGCCTTCGGCGTTGCCGTCTTCCTGCTGGTTCTCTGCTTTTTCGTGTTCTACGCGCCCAACTATCTGGGCCACCCGGACAACTATATCCCCGCCGATCCCCTGAACACGCCGGCGCATATCGTGCCCGAATGGTACTTCCTGCCGTTCTACGCCATCCTCCGTTCGGTAACTTTCGACGTGCTGTTCATCGAGGCCAAGCTCGGCGGCGTCATCCTGATGTTCGGCTCCATCCTGGTGTTGTTCGCCCTGCCCTGGCTCGACGGCAGCAAGGTACGCTCGGCCAAGTTCCGGCCGCTCTACCGCTTCTTCTTCTGGATCTTCGTGCTCGACTGCTTCGTGCTCGGCTGGGTCGGCGCCAGTTCGCCGGACCTGGTGGTGTTCACCGCCGGCTCCTTCGAGATGCAGGCAGTCCATGTGGGAATGCTGGGGACGTTCTGGTATTTCTTCCACTTCCTCGGCCTGATCCCGCTCTTGGGACGGTTCGAGCGAACGCGGCCCGTGCCGGAGAGCATATCGAGCCCTGTCCTGCCGCAAGCGGCGCCCGCGGAGTAAGGCCGATGAAGAAACTCGTCACTCTTGCAAGCGCAGTGTTCCTCGGTTTCGTCGCGAGCGCTCATGCCGCCGGGGACGCCAAGCATCCCAAGGCCCATGACTGGTCTTTCGAAGGCTTCGACGGCCACTTCGACCGGGCCGCCCTGCAGCGCGGCTTTCAGGTCTACAAGGACGTCTGCGCCGCCTGCCACGGCCTGAAATACATCGCCTTCCGCAACCTCGCGGAGATCGGCTTTTCCGAGGCCGAGTACAAGGCGATCGCGGCCGAGTATATCGTGACTGACGGCCCCGACGACTTCGGCGATATGTTCGAGCGGCCGGCGATCCCTTCGGACTATTTTCCGAGCCCGTTCGCCAATGACGAACAGGCCCGCGCGTCGAACAACGGCGCCTTGCCGCCGGACCTGTCGCTGATCACCAAAGCCCGAGCAGACGGGGCGAACTATATGCACGCGCTCCTGACCGGCTACGAAGACCCGCCGGCCGATGTGGAGATGACCGAAGGGCTCACCTACAACCCCTACTTCTCCGGCGGTCAGATCGCCATGGTGCCGCCTTTGATGGACGACTTGCTGGAATATGCCGACGGCACGCCGGCGACGGTCGAGCAGATGTCCGAGGACGTGGTGACCTTCCTGCACTGGGCGGCGGAGCCCAAGATGGAGGCCCGCAAGAAACTCGGCAGCGCGGTGATGGTGTTCCTGGTGATCATGACCATCCTGCTCTATCTCGCCAACAAGAAGATGTGGGCCTCGGTCAAAGGCAAGAAGGGTGACGACTAGGCGCCGCCACAGGCGCCCAACTCCGTCATTCCCGCGAAAGCGGGAATCCATGTGGAGGCCGGACTGGATGCCCGTTTTCACGGGCATGACGGCTACTAGGACCGGCTTGTGACCACCCCCGTCCTCGGCATCATCGGCGGCAGCGGTCTTTATGACCTTCCGGGACTGGAAGAAGGCCGATGGGAAGCTGCGAGGAGTTCCTTCGGCGCACTCTCGGACGAGGTCTATCGCGGCCGCCTCGGCACCGTCGAGATCGCCTTCCTGCCACGCCACGGACGTGGCCACCGCTTGTCGCCGTCCACTGTGAACTACCGCGCCAATATCGACGGGCTGAAACGCCTCGGCGTTACCGACATCCTGTCGCTCTCGGCCTGCGGGTCGCTCAAGGAGGCGCTTGCGCCCGGCGACTTCGTGCTCGTCGATCAGTTCGTCGACCGCAGCTTCAGGCGCGAAACCAGCTTTTTCGGGACCGGCTGCGTCGCCCACGTCTCCATGGCCGAGCCGACCTGCGCACGGCTGCGCGACCTCGCCGCCGCCGCGGCCACGGCCCTTAACATTCCGCACCATGGGGGCGGCACCTACCTGAACATCGAAGGCCCGCAATTCTCCTCGCGCGGCGAATCCGACCTTTACCGGAGTTGGGGCCTCGACGTGATCGGCATGACCAACGCGCCCGAGGCGAAGCTCGCCCGCGAGGCGGAGATCTGCTACCAGACCATCGCCATGGTCACCGACTATGACTGCTGGCATGACGATCATGGCGCGGTGGAGGTGGCCGACGTGATCCGTGTCCTGGGCGAGAACGCGGCAAAAGCAAAAGCGCTCGTGGCTGCCGTGGCGCCCAAGCTTGCGGAGCGCCCGGCGACCTGCGGCGCTGGCTGCGACCGCGCGCTGGAGAGCGCCATCATGACGGCGCCCGACAAGCGGGACCCGGAGCTCCTCTCCAGGCTTGACGCCGTTGCCGGCCGCGTGTTGGGGTAGGCCCTTCGCACATCGCGCCTCACTAGCGAAAAAAGGAACAGCCATGGCCGACTGGGTTCGCTCGCGCATTCGCACGATCCCCGACTATCCCAAGACCGGGATCATGTTCCGCGACATCACCACCCTGCTTGCCGATCCGCTTGGCTTCAGGAAAGCGGTGGACGAGCTGGTGCAGCGCTATGCGGGCGTGCGTATCGACAAGGTGGCCGGCATCGAATCCCGCGGCTTCATCCTGGGCGGTGCGGTGGCGCATCAGATCTCCACAGGCTTCGTGCCGATCCGTAAGCCCGGCAAGTTGCCCTACGAGACCATCGGCGTGGATTACGAGCTCGAATACGGCCTCGACCGGCTGGAGATGCATGTGGACGCGGTCGCCGAGGGTGACAAGGTGTTGGTGGTCGACGACCTGATCGCCACCGGCGGCACCGCCGAGGCCGCGATCAAACTCATCCGCCAGGCCGGCGGCACGGTCATCGCCGCCTGCTTCATCATCGATCTTCCCGATTTGGGCGGCAGCGGGCGCGTCCGCGACATGGGCGTCGACGTGATCACCCTGTGCGACTTCGAGGGGGAGTAGGCGGCGCTACTCCGTGACGATCTCGGCATCCGGATAAAAGGCGTGGAAGGCGAAGGCGAAGTCCACGCCATAGGCGACGTCGACTAATCGCCCACCGTCGCGCCGCCGCACCACCACATTGCCGACATCGCGGCCCTGTTCGATCAGCGCCTCATCAAGCGCCGAGTTCTGCCCCGGCCGCCAGGTGAGCACCAAGTCGCCGGCCTCGATGCGCTTCTTCCGGCGCAGTAGCTCAAGCGACCACGCCCGCTCGCCGACGCTGACGACGCGGGCCAAGGGCGCGATGCCGGGCGGCGGCCTGCCGGAGTAGAGGAACGGGCGCTTCAGCGAATCGTAACGCGGATAGGGAGAGCCGCCGTAATTGCGGAACCGGTTCTTCGGCGCCACGAGCACCTCGCCGGCGGAAAACCGCGCGCGGAACAGCGCCAGCGATTCGATGCGGGCGGGCAGACGTTCGAGCGTCATACCGGTCAACGCGCCAACAATGGCTTCGCCGGTGTATTGCTGCCACCAGCTCTCGGTCTGCCGGTCATACATGACGAGATCCGAGTTTCTGAGCCGCCCCGTGGTGCCGAAATCGAGCACCCGCCCTTCCACGCGCCGCGAGAAAACGACCGCCGCATTGCAGAGCGGGCAGTAGGTGACGGCAATGGGCACACCATCGATCACATCATTGACGATCTCGTGCCAGATCAGGACGCGGAACGGGTAGGCGCGCGCCATGCCGTTGATTTCGATGGAGATCACAGGCTCGGTCTTGGGGATGCCGGCGAGGCGCACGGGCACGAATTCAGGCCGGTCGATGGCCGGGATGCCGTCGCGCGGCGGCCCGCCCGAGATGATCTCCGAGAGCGGCACCGAATGGATCGAAAAGTCGGTCTTGGGGAACTCGCGCGACCGCCCGGCGGCCGCCGACGCCTGGTCCGCAAGCAAAAACAGGGCCACACCGATTGCACGCCAATGCCACATGGTGCAAAGCTAGCGCCCGGCATCCGGCGCCGGCCAATCAAAGCCTGTCACGGATTTGTCAGGCGGGCGTCAGCCGGCCCCGCGCCGCGGGAAGAAGGCATTGCCGGTGAACGCCATCACCGGCTCGCCCTGCTGGTTGGAGACCGTGTAGCTCTGGCGCACGACGCCGATCCCCGGCTTGGACTTGGACGGCCTGACGTCTTCGACGACGCTTTTGACCGACAGCACGTCACCGGGGAAAACCGGCTTCAGCCAGCGGATCTTGTCTATTCCGGGGGAGCCCAGAGACGCGCCATCGCCGATTTCCTTCATATGGTCCACCATCATCCGCATGGTCATGGCGCAGGTGTGCCAGCCCGAGGCGCAGAGCCGCCCGAAGATGGACTTCGCCGCCGCATCGTGATCGAGGTGAAAGGGCTGCGGATCGTATTTCCCCGCAAACTCGATGATCTCCTCCTCGGTCACCTCATAGGCGCCGAACTCGCGCGCATCGCCGGGGGAAAAGTCTTCCAAAAAGATCGTTCCAGGCATCGTCGATGAACCTCTAGTTCGCAAAGCGGAACAGCATCACGTCGCCATCCTGGACGATATAGTCCTTGCCTTCCAGGCGCATCCTGCCGGCTTCCTTGGCGCCCTGCTCGCCGCCGCAGGCGATATAGTCGTCGTAGGCGATGGTTTCGGCGCGGATGAAGCCGGTCTCGAAGTCGGTGTGGATCTTGCCCGCTGCGCGCGGCGCGGTCGAGCCCCGGCGCACGGTCCAGGCGCGTGCCTCCTTGGGCCCGGCGGTAAAGAAGGTGATCAGGTCCAAAAGCCCGTAGCCGGCGCGGATCACCTTGGCGAGGCCGGTCTCCGCGAGGCCGAGATCCTCCAGGAACGCGTGGCGCTCGTCGGCAGGCAATTCAGCGATCTCCGCCTCCACCGCCGCCGAGATCACCACCGTAGCGGCGCCCTCGGCATCCGCCTTTTCCCGCGCCCGCTCGGTCAGCGCGTTGCCCGTGGCCGCATCCTCCTCGCCGACATTGCAGACGTAAAGCACAGGCTTGGCCGTCAACAGGCCGAGGGATTTGAAGAGCCGGCGTTCGTCCTCGTCCTTGGGCGCGAAGAGCCTGGCTGGCTTGCCCGCGCGCAAAAGCTCCGCAGCGGACTCCATGAGCAGCAGCAGGGTCTTGGCCTCCTTGTCGCCGCCGCGCGCCTTCTTGATATTGCGCTCGATACGGGCTTCGAGGCCCTCCAGATCGGCCAGCATCAGCTCGGTTTCCACCGTCTCCGCATCGGCGACCGGGTCGACCTTGCCGTCGACATGGGTCACGTCGCCGGCCTCGAAGCAGCGCAGCACGTGGATAACGGCGTCGACCTCGCGGATATGGCCGAGGAACTGATTGCCGAGCCCCTCGCCCTGCGCCGCGCCGCGGACCAGCCCAGCGATATCGACAAAGGCGAGCTGTGTATCGATCACCCGGGGCGATTTCGCCAGCCCGGCGATTTTGTGAAGGCGTGGATCGGGCACCGGCACCTGGCCCTGATTGGGCTCGATGGTGCAGAAGGGGTAGTTCTCGGCGGCCGCGGCCGCCGTCTCGGTCAGCGCGTTGAAGAGCGTCGATTTCCCGACATTCGGCAGCCCGACAATGCCGCATTTGAAGCCCATGGCGGACTACTCCGACAATGCCGAGGACTCGGCCGGCACGGGCGGTGGCGCCAATCGCGCCACTTCGCTCATGAAGCGCGGATCGTCGCCCGTGACGAGCCACTCGGCCGAGTCCGCGATGGCGTCGACAAGGGGCTCGAGCCAGGTCTTATCTGCCTTGGCGAAATCGCCGAGCACGTGGCCGGTGACCTTCGCCTTGTCGCCGGGATGGCCGATACCGATCCTGACCCGGCGGTAGTCCTTGCCGAGATGGCTGGAGATCGAGCGCAGCCCGTTATGGCCAGCTTCGCCGCCGGAGGTCTTCACCCGCACCTTGCCGGGCGCGAGATCGAGCTCGTCGTGGAACACCACCACCTTGTCGATCGGCACCTTGTAGAAGCGCGCGGCGGCGGCCACGGAATTGCCGGAGAGGTTCATCTGCGTCTCGGGCTTGAGGAGCAGGACCTTCTCGCCGGCGATGCGGCCTTCGGACACCGCCCCCTGGAACTTCTTCCGGGGCACGCCGAAGCCGTAACGGCCCGCGATCGCGTCCGCCACCATGAAACCGACATTGTGGCGGTGGCCGGCGTAGCGGGCGCCCGGATTGCCGAGCCCGACGAAGAGATGCATGGGTGCCGCCCCCGGGCGCCGGAAAAGCGAAAAGAAGCGCAGGAGCTACTCCTCGCCCCCGGCGTCCTCGGCTTCGCCTTCGCCGGCTTCTTCCGCGCCTTCCTCGCCCTCTGGCAGTTCCTCGCCTTCGAGCACTTCCTCTTCCGGCTCGGGCTCTTCCATGATCGACGGCGCCACCACCGAGGCGATGGTGAAGTCACGGTCGGTGATGGTCGGGACCGTGCCCTCGGGCAGGTCGACCGCCGACATATGGACGCTGTCGTTGATATCGAGGCCGGCCAGGCTGACGCTCAGCGATTCCGGAATCGCGTCGCCGGGGCAGCGGCATTCGATGGCGTGGCGCACCACGTTGAGGACGCCGCCGCGCTTGAGGCCGGGCGAATCTTCCTCGCCGGTGAAGATCACCGGCAGTTCGATGACGATGCTGGAGCCCTTGCCGAGGCGCAGGAAGTCCACATGCAGCGGTTCGTCGCTCACCGGGTGGAGCTGCAGGTCGCGGGGCAGGACGCGCTCCTTCTTGCCCTCCACCTCGATCTCGTAAACGCTGGTGAGGAAGGTACCGCGGTTATATTGCTTGACGAGCTCGTTGCGCCCCAGGGTCACCATGATCACCGGCTTCTTGTCGCCGTAGATCACGGCCGGGATGCGCCCGTCGCGGCGCGCGGCACGGGCGGATCCCTTTCCGGCCCGTTCCCTCGGCTCGGCGGCCAAGGACAAAACGTCTGACATCTCGTGTCTCCTGTTTTTTCGATCAGATGCATGATCGATCCGCCGAGCCTCCAGGGATGCCCAGGCGGGTTTGTCAGCCCAAAATTTCGGGACGGCGGCTTGTAACGCGCGCTGAGCGAAAACTCAAGAGGTTGATGCGCCTATCGGCGCTCCTTATGGTTGCTTTCTTGTGGTTATGCGGCACCAGCCCGCTCCCCCACCCGACCACCCAATGATACTTCCGTGCGGTGGTCGGGTGGGGGAGCAGGCTGGTGTCGGATCGACGCAAGTCGAAAAAAGGCCGGGCAAGAGAGGGAGGGGGAAGATGGACGTTCAGCTCGACAGCGGCAATACCGCGTGGATCCTGACCGCCACGGCACTGGTCCTGTTCATGACCCTGCCGGGCTTGGCGCTGTTCTATGGCGGGCTGGTCAAGGCGCGGCATGTGCTGTCGGTGCTGATGCAGTGCTTCGCGGTCGCCTGCCTGGCCTCCATCGTCTGGCTTGCGGTCGGCTACAGCCTCGCCTTTTCCGGCTCGGGTGCCTGGATCGGCGATCTTTCCAAGGCGTTCCTCTCGGGCATCGGCGCGGATTCGGCGGTCGGCGACATCCCCGAGACGCTGTTCTTCATGTTCCAGATGACCTTCGCCATCATCACGCCAGCGCTCATCGTCGGCGCCTATCCGGAACGCGTCAAATTCGGTGCCGTGCTCTTGTTTTCAGGGCTCTGGCTGATCCTCGTCTACGCGCCGGTGACTCACTGGGTGTGGGGCGGCGGCTGGCTCGCCGAGCGGCAGGTGCTGGATTTCGCCGGCGGCCTCGTGGTGCATGCCACCGCCGGCGTCTCGGCGCTCGTCTTCGTCGCGCTTCTGGGCGCGCGCAAGGGCTTCCCCACCGAGATCCGCCCGCCGCACCGGCCGGGCATGACCATGATGGGCGCCGCCATGCTGTGGGTCGGCTGGTTCGGCTTCAACGCCGGATCGGCGCTCGCCGCCGACGGCTCGGCCGCCATGGCCATGACCGTCACCCACATCTCGGCGGCCACCGCCTCGCTCGTCTGGATGGCCATCGAGTGGATCAAGTTCGGCCGGCCGAGCCTGGTCGGCATGGTCACCGGCACCATCGCCGGCCTCGCCACCATCACCCCCGGCTCGGGCTTCGTGGGGCCCGCGGGCGCGCTCGTCTATGGCCTGGCGGCCGGCGTCATCTGCTTCTACGCCGTCCAGCTCGTCAAGCAGACCCTGAAGTTCGACGATTCGCTGGACGTATTCGCGGTGCACGGCGTCGGCGGCATTCTCGGCACGCTCCTGGCCGCGCCCTTCGCGGCAACGGCATTGGGCGGCATGGGCCTGCCCGAGGGCATGACCATCGCCAGCCAGTTCGTCGTGCAGCTCACCGGCGTCGCCGCCACCGTGGTCTGGGCCGGCGCCGCCAGCCTGATCATCCTGGTCGTCATCCGCGCGCTGATTGGGCTGCGCGTCTCCGACGAGCACGAGAATGAGGGCCTGGACGTCACCTCGCACGGCGAACACGCCTACGATTACTGAGCCTTGGGGACCCTGTCATGAAACTGATCATCGCCATCATCAAGCCGCATAAGCTGGAAGACGTGCGCGAGGCCCTTTCGGAGCTCGGCGTCCAAGGCATGACCGTCAGCGAGGTCAAGGGCCACGGCCGGCAGAAGGGCCATAAGGAAATCTACCGCGGCGCCGAATACGACATCACCTTCGTGCCCAAGGTGAAGCTGGAAGTCGTCCTCGCCGACGACATCGCCGACCGCGCCGTCGAAGCCATCCGCGACGGCGGCAACACCGGCCAAATCGGCGACGGCAAGATCTTCGTACTCAACGTCGAGCAGGCCGTGCGCATCAGGACGGGCGATACGGACACCGAGGCACTTTAGGGGAAACCACCTATTCCCCTCCCCGTTCCCGCCCCCTTTCCCATCATCGCGAGGCCCGGAGGGCCGCGGCGATCTGGTCGCGGCAGAGCGCCGTCGTCCCGAGATTGCTTCGGCGCCGACTCGCAATGACAGGGTGGGGGCGACGCGCCTGCCTAATCGTAGTTTGGCGCGTGGCCGTGATAGAGGCGGTAGAGGCGGTCGGCGTGGAGCAGGATGGCGTTGGCCATGAACTGCATGCCCAGGGTCCTGATATCGTCCCCCGGGCGCAGGTTGGTGGTGAAGTTGCCGAACAGGGCGCAGGCGCCGGCCAGTTGACGAAACGGCTCCTCCATGGCCGCGGTATCCTCGGGGTCGGGACGGCCGCCCCCCTTCTTCTCGCGGCGCACGACGGCCTGATAGATTTTGACTTCCCAGTCCATGATCTCCATGTCCTCGAAGGCGACGGGCTCTGGCGGGTCCTCGGGGGCCTTGCGCCTTTT
Organism: Sphingomonadales bacterium; assembly: GCA_022360855.1. Lineage (GTDB taxonomy): Bacteria > Pseudomonadota > Alphaproteobacteria > Sphingomonadales > JAKSBY01 > JAKSBY01. Next base: position 10,017 of record JAKSBY010000355.1, read on the forward strand.
CTTCTTCCTGTTCTTGGTCATAGCGGCCTCCGGGCCAGCAGGTGGGCGAAGTCGGCGATGATGGAGTGGGCCAGCTCGCAGTCGCGGATGGCCCGTTCCGGGCCGCCGTGATGCAGATAGGCGAGCCGGGCGAACTTGACGCGGACGCCGTCGGTTGAGGTGGCGCGGGTCAGCACCAGGGCGTCGTCGGCGTCGTCGATGGCGTAGCAGAGACGCA
>JAKSBY010000417.1 GCA_022360855.1 Sphingomonadales bacterium
CATCGATCCCGACCCGGCCAAGGCGCCCGAGCTCAAGCGCTGGGCCAGTGACTATTGGTCGGCCGTCCACGCCCATAACCGCCACGGCGGCGCTTACATCAACTTCATGATGGATGACGAAGGCGACTCCAGGATCCGCGCGGCCTACGGCGCCAACTACCCGCGGCTCGTCGGCATCAAGCGGAAATACGACCCGGCCAACCTGTTTCGGGTCAACCAGAACATCGCGCCTTAGGGCCGAGTACGGCAAAAAGGGGGCGGCGCCTCGCGCGCCGCCCCGGCTCTTTTTGCCTGTGGCGCGAAAATCAAACTTAGTTTACCGATTCAGTGCCCGCGCAGGGTGCTTGGGTTGCAACGACATACCACTCCCGCGGGTTTCAAACCGTTGGTTTCAGGGCACTGAACGAGACCGGCTTGCTGTTTGTTGTCTGCGCCTTGAGTGTATTTCTACCCGTTATAAGTGTTCTACTTAAAGGTTTGTGAACAAATTCGGCCAATACTTTGGCCGAACCGGGAGATCGTGGGCGCCAGATTCGTTGGCGGCGATCATCCCGCCAAAAGACGAGCGCTCGAGTGGTCCGCAAAGTGAAATTGAGAGAGTTCCTGGACGTTCGGCGTCTGCTCCCCGCCGGTGCCGGCGAGGATGGGACCCTGGCGGAGCGCACCAGGCGCCTCCTGGAGGGGACGCGCAACGTCACCCTGTTCAACATGGTCAATGCGCTTGCGCTGACCATTATCCTCTGGGAGAAGGCCGACCACGCGGTGGAGCTGGAGTGGCTTGCGGCCGTTTGTGCGGTTGCGCTTTTCCGCATCGTGCATTGCCGGCGCGCTCTGAAGCATGAGCTTTTCGACGAGGCGAAGACAAGACGGATCTATACCGCGGGCGCCGCCGCCAACGGGATCATGTGGGGGTTGGCGCCGATCCTGTTTGCCGATCTGTACCCCTCCATCGGGTTCCATGCGATTATCTTCATGATCGCCGGCATGACCGCCGGGGCCGCGGCAACCATGGTGTATTTCCGGCCCGCCTATTTTGCCTACCTGCTGCCCGCCGTGCTGCCGGCCGCTTACCACTATCTGACCCAGTCCGGCTACGAGGCCGCCATCATGGGCGGCATCCTGATCGCTTACATCCTCGCGGTCAGCATCACCACGCGCACCCATGCCCGCGCCGTGATCGACTCCATCAAGCATGAGCAGGACCTGCACCGGCAGAAACGTGAAATGCAGTTTCTCGCCGAGCGCTACATGGGCCTCTACAACAAGACTCCGGTCATGCTGCATTCGGTCAACACCCATGGCCGGATCATCAATGTCAGCGAATACTGGCTCGAAAAGATGGGCTATGAGCGCTATGAGGTCATCAGCCGCAAGATACTGGACTTCATGGCCGAGGACTCCCGCAGCCACGCGGTAAAGGTCGTGGAGCCGGCATTCGCTCGCGACGGCTTCTGCAGCAATGTCGACTACCAATTCGTGACCAAGGGCGGCCAGACCATAGACGTCCTGCAGTCCATGGTGGCCGAGAAGAACGAGGCCGGAGAGACCATCCAATGCCTGGCCGTGCTCATCGACGTCACCGACCGGAAGGCGATTCAGCAGCAGCTTGCACAGGCGCAGAAGCTGGATGCGATTGGCCAGCTCACCGGCGGTATCGCGCACGACTTCAACAATCTCCTGGCGGTCGTCCTCGGCAATCTCGAGCTCCTCGAGCCGCAGCTCAAAGACAACGAGAAAGCCCATCGCAGGGCCACTGCCGCCGCGGCCGCGGCGCAGAGCGGCGCGGAGCTGACCAAGCGCCTTCTCGCCTTCTCGCGCAAGCAGCCCATGGAGGCCAAGACCGTTATTCCCGATGACCTTATCAAGGATATGGAGGCGCTCTTCGAGCGCACCCTCGGAGAGACGGTGGACCTCAAGGTGAGTCTCTCGGACGATCCCTGGTACGCGACGATCGACGCCAATCTGTTTGAATCGTCCGTGCTCAACCTGGCGGTGAATGCGCGGGATGCCATGCCCGATGGCGGCGAGCTGACCATCGGGACCGCCAATGTCATGCTCGACGACGACTACCTCGCAGGCCACCCCGACGTCGAGGCCGGTGAATATATCTCGGTTTCGGTCACCGATACGGGCACCGGCATTCCCGCCGATCTGGTGGACAAGATTCTCCAGCCCTTCTTCACCACCAAGGAGGTCGGCAAGGGAACCGGCCTCGGCCTGAGCATGGTCTACGGTTTCGTCAAGCAGTCGGGCGGTCATATGACCGTTTACAGCGAGGAGGGCCACGGGACGACGATGACGCTCTACCTCCCGCGCGACACCGACCTCGAGGGTGCGCAGGCCGACGGCGAGGTCGCGGCGGAAGACTTTGTCGGCGGCACCGAGACCATTCTTGTGGTCGACGACAACCCGAATGTTCGAGAGGTCTCAGTCGGTCTGCTCTCGGACCTCGGCTACGCGATCCTGGAGGCGACCGACGGGCCGTCGGCCCTCGAGGTCTTGAACACCGACATACACGTCGATCTTCTGCTTACCGATATCGTGATGCCGGGCGGGATGACCGGCCCCGATCTCGCGAAAGAGGCGCTCCGTCGGCGGCCCGATCTGCGTATTCTCTACACGTCGGGCTTTGCGCAGGCGTCGGTCTTGCGCCAGAGCCGCACGGAGGCGCCGGGCGAGCTTCTGGCGAAACCCTATCGCAAGCCGGACCTCGCTCGGAAGGTCCGCCGCGTCCTGGATCGCGAACAAGAGCCGGTCGTGGCAAGTGAAGAAAGCGAAAAGCTAAGCGTCGACGCCGATGCCTGAGGCCGATCTCAACGCTTTGTTAACGTTGTCCCGCAATAGTCCGAACAGAGCCTGGATGTTAGGCAAGCTGCGGTGTCTGGCCATCCTGGTTGGTGACATTGACGGATCTGCGCGCCGGGCTCCCATGACTCAAAGTCCATCCCCCGTTGTTCGAAAACCTCTGCCGGTGGTGCCTTTCGTGGTGGCGCGCCGGCGTCGCAACGCCGCGACCGGGCTTGGCGCGAAAAATCAAGGAATCTTCCGCGGCTCGTGGCTGTCCGAATTGCAAAAATTTGTATCCATGGATGCGGAGAGGCCCGGCACTGAGATACATTTTCCGTGGCAGGCCCCTCGTGTGGTTTTTTAAGGAGCGACGCTAATGGCGAAAATACTGGTGATGGATGACGATGCCGGAATTCGGGAGCTGATCCGGGATGTGCTGGAGGAATCGGGCCATGAGGTGACCGAAGCCGAGGACGGCAACAAGGGGATGGAGCTTCTCCAAAACGTGCAGTTCGACCTCGTGATCACCGACATCGTGATGCCGGAGAAAGAGGGTCTCGAGACGATTATCGAACTGCGGACCTGCCGGCCCGATTTGAAGATCATCGCCATCTCGGGGGGCGGCTCCATGGACGGCCGAAGCTATCTCGAGATTGCCGAACTCTTCGGCGCCAACCGAATTTTCCCAAAGCCGATCAAGATGTCGGAGCTATTGGTTGCCGTTGATGAAGTTTTGCAACCCGCGCTTCAATAACTGGCAAAGACCCTGTTCATGACCGAGCAGGTATAGTGCCGCTGAATCCTTTGGAGAGTAATACAAAACTATACAAAATTTGACTCCATCTCTTTTCGCATTCGAGCTATCCGATTAGCTATATTCTACTTTAATTAGAAAGTTCCTGAGGAAAATACCGTGCCTAGAAAACGCGATCCGATTGAATCCGAACTTGGAAGCCGGCTTAAGCAAAGCCGCACCCTGGCCGGCATGAGCCAAACCGCGCTTGGCGAGAAGTTGGGGGTCTCGTTTCAGCAAATCCAAAAATACGAGATGGGCGCCAACCGTATCAGCGCCAGCCGGCTCTACAGAATCTCACGGCTCTTGGGCCTGCCGCTGAACTATTTCTTTGAGGGCGGCGACAAGCCGATGGCGGAGACCCCAAAACTCCGAAGCCCGGCCACGAGCCACGACGGACTGAATGGCGAGGTGGCCCGGCGCGAGACGCTCGAACTCGTGCGGGCCTATCAGGGGATTTCAGATGAAAAGTCGCGCCTGGCGGTGCGCAAACTCATCAGGACCCTCGCCCACGGCTAATCGGATTCGGGGGAAGCCTGCGCCTGCCGGTCTTTCAGTGCCCGCCTGACGCTTTCGGCGAGGACGGTACCCGGATAGGGCTTGGGAAGGATTTCGGTCGATGTGCCGTTGCTCTTCTGCTCTTCCAGCAGGTTTGCCGAATAGCCGGACGTGTAGACTACCGCCACGTCCGGCCGGCACGTCGTCACGGCATCCGCAACCTCGGTCCCATTCAGCCCGCCGGGAAGGATCAGATCGGTGAAGAGCAGGTCAAACGCCGCCCCTTCCTCGACATATTTGAGCGC
>JAKSBY010000160.1 GCA_022360855.1 Sphingomonadales bacterium
CAGCCATTTCGAGCGTTCGTAACAAACGAAAGACCGGTCGGCCGCGGTCGGCGTGGTCTCCGAGATCGGTCCGTCATGCCGGCCGAAGGCGGAGATGGTGGAGGTGTGGATGAAGCGCCCGACCCCGGCCTCGAGGGCGGCGTCCACGGCGTTCCGCGTGCCGCCCACATTGACCCGCATCTGTTCTTCGTTGTGGCGCGACCACATGTTCAGATTGGCGGCGACGTGGAAAAACGCATCCGTGCCCTGCGGCACGCGGCCGACGATGGTGTCGCGCGCGGCAATGTCTCCCTCGACCAGCGTGGCGTCCAGGGCGCGCAGCCCGGCCACGTCGGAGGTCGGCCGATGCAGCGCGACGATCTTCCAGCCTTGCTCCGACAGCCGGCGGGCAAGCGCCGCGCCGACGGCGCCGGTCGCACCGGTGACAAACGCCGTGCGACCGCGCCCCGAATCCTTGTCGTTGCCGGTTTCGAGCATGCGTCCTTCCCTGTTTTGCGCTGCAAGCCTAGCGCTGAACGCCGACGAAGGATTGTATGAAATTCATTCAAGCCCCGGCCGCCGTCGAGACGCTACCTTGATGTCTGCTGGAGTTGTGATGGGCGACGGTAGGCAACAGAACGATCGGACCAGCGTTTGGGCGCGAACCGCGCTCGCCGGGCCCCGATTTGATTCGCTACGTGGGGCGGTGCGCGCCGATGCCGTCGTTATCGGTGCGGGCTATACGGGTCTTTGTTGCGCGCTCGATCTCGCCGAACGGGGGCACAAAGCCGTCGTTCTGGAGGCGAGGGAACTCGGTTGGGGCGGCTCGGGCCGCAATGCCGGCCAGTGGCTGCCCGGTTGGGCGGGGCGGACGCCGCAAAGCGTCGCCGATGAGTTTGGCGCCGAGCGGGGCCGCGCCCTGAACCGATTCAATCTCGCGGCCTCGCAGACGCTGCCCGGCTTCGTGGAAAGCCTGGGGATCGCCGCCGAGCTCGATCGCAGCGGGATCCTCATGGTCGCACACACGCCAAAGAGATTCGCCGCGCTTCGCAGGGCTTTCGAGGACTGGTTGGAGCTGGGCGGCGATGTGACCCTGATCGGCCGCGGGGACGTCGGCGGATTTCTCGCGACGTCCCGGTACTTTGGCGGACTTCTGTTCGGCGACGGTGGCATGATCAATCCGCTCGCCTATGCGAGAGGCCTGGCCCGCTCCGCTCGCGCTGCCGGCGCGCGGATATTCGCCCGGTCGCCGGCGATCCGGATCAGTCGAGAGCGGGATCGCTGGCGGGTCGAGACTCCGGATGGCTCTGTGACCGCGTATTTCCTGGCGCTCTGCACAAACGCCTACACCGGCGATCTCTGGCCGACGCTTGGGCGCAGCTTCTACCGGCTCCGGGTCGCCATGATCGCGAGCGAAGGGCTTGCCGAGGGCGGCCGCGGCTTCATGCCGGCGGGGGTCCCCTTTGCCGATACGCGCGCGCTGTGGCCGTTTGGTGGCCGGCTGACCTCCGACGGGCGATTTGTCGCCTCGGTACTGCCGCATTCGTCTCGCCGCGCTTCGCCGGCCGTGCTGGCCCGTGGCTTCGATGCCCGGTTCCGCCGCGTCTTCCCCGGCCGGGCGCCGCCGCGCTGGAGCCAGAGTTGGTGCGGTGACCTATGCGTCGTGCCCAATCGCATCCCGCGGCTCTACTGCCTGGGGCCGGGCGCCATGGCGGCCATGGGCTATTCCGGGGCCGGCATCGCCCTCGGCACCGCGTTGGGCCGGGAGCTGGCGCGATGCCTGGTGGGGGATGTGGCGCTTGACGGTCCGGTGCCTGTGCTGCATCCGCACCCGGCGCCGTTCGCGCGCACCATGCCGTGGCTGTTCCGCCATGCGATTGCGCCGGTGGCCCGGATGGCCGAGCGGATTTTCTGAATTTTGAAAAAACCCGGAGGATAACCATGACACATGTGGAGATCGAAGAACGCATCGAGGCATCCGCCGAGGCGGTCTGGGATTGCCTGCTTGGCTCCCGCAGCGCGGAGCTGGCCGTCGGCATCTACGCCGAAAGCGTCGAGATCGACGGGGAGGGCGTCGGGTCCATACGCACATCGCAGCTCCTGGGCGGGGCCGGGACGATCAGGGAGCGGATCGACCAGCTCGACGAGGCGGGCTTTCTGTGCCGCTACAGCGTTGTCGACCGTGGGCCGCTGCCCTTTGCCGACTATCGTGGCCAAATCAAGCTGATCCCGGAGGGCGCCGATGCCTGCGTCGTCAAGCTCGAAGCCGATTTCACACCCGCCGGCATGTCCGAACAGGACAGCGTAGACCTGTACCTCAGCAACAATCACGGAGCCATCGCGAAGATCAGAGAGTTCCTGGGGCTGCCGGTCGTTGAAAGGTCAGGGATGGGCTAAACGGCCTATGTCTATGATGTCGCCTTTTTTGAAATCATGGTGCGTTCCCGGGCCTTCACCAGGGCAACCAGGGTCGCGTTGACCGGGGCGGTGGTCCCTGCCCGTTGTGCGAAGGTTGGAACGGCACCGTTGATCACATCTATCTCCGTCGGGCGGCCGGCCTCCAAATCCTGTAGCAGCGAAGGCCGCGCATCGGGCATACGTCCGCCAAAGGCGCGTATGAGCGCAACGGGGTCCTCCACCTTCATGGCAACGCCATGGGCACGCGCG
>JAKSBY010000115.1 GCA_022360855.1 Sphingomonadales bacterium
CCTGCAAACTATTGTGGAGCTATGATGAATGAGACTAGTTAAAGATGTCCCGCAATCGCGAACCCACCTCCTCAACAGCGTCTTCCACTGCATTTTCCACTCCCTGTAGCCCCTGTTCCGCCGCTTCCCCGAGATTGTCCAGGGCATTGGAGTTGAGAATACTGCGGCTGACTTCCCCCAGTACTATGCGCAGTGCATCGGCAACACTGGCCGAGTTGTTTTCTTCGCCGATATTCTCCAAGCGAATATCGGGTAGCGGTATGGGCGCGCTAAGATTTGCGGCGACCAGGTTTAACTGCGGTTCTTCCAGTATCAGCTCACGAATAATCACTCTGGCACCAGCCGCTTCACCGGTGGCCTCCGTGCCGCCGTCACCTGCCGGCAGGCTGTTGATCAGGTCGCGAATATTGTCTTCCACGATACGCGTTTCGTAGTTAATTCGCGGCTGAACGATGTGTACCGACTGGATCTCCACCACATCGCTCAACACGGTGCTGGCATTTACATTGACCGCCAGCGAGCCGAGCTGGAAGGCATAGTCGGAGTTGTACCCATCCACATTGGCCACGGTCAGGCCATCGATACTGCCGCTGCCGTTCAAAGGTGACATGGATACACTATCCACGGTAATAGAAGTACCGAGCACACGGGAACCCACTACCTCAATGCCGCTCTTCACGATTGAGTCGAAATACAGAAAGGCGCCCAGGCCAACGGCGATCACCAAAACTATCACCGCGATTACAACTTTCTTGATCATTTAGTTTGCTCCCTGCTAACTATCGAATGGATATTCGCTGCCGATCACGGCCTCGATCCACTGGATATGACTGGAAATCCTTTCATAGACAGCCTCGGACCCGTATCTGCCCTGGGTTTCTTCCGAGAAATCGTCACCCTCGATTTCACCCACGGCGACCCCGGCCAGGCTGTAACCTGTGCGAGCCTGAATCAGTGCCGGGCCACCACTGTCCCACAGCCCCGGCATGCCCTCCAGGGGCTGGGTATCGGTTGCGGCGTCCCGGGGATCGCCGAATTTTATATGTAAGCGCTGGCCCGCATTACTAATGCGGTTCGTCGCGCGGCGCATGACGCCGTCTGAATATTGGCGCCCGGTGGTACCCACGCCGAAGAACCCCCAACCCACCAGGGTCACAACGGCATCGCCTTCGTCGGCC
>JAKSBY010000244.1 GCA_022360855.1 Sphingomonadales bacterium
CTGGCGGTCTCGCTGGGTGCGCCGTTCTGGTTCGACCTTCTGAAAAAGCTGGTTGCCCTGCGCGGTGCGGGCGCGGCGCCCAAGGCGCAGCCGGCCAAGCCACAAGGGTGACGGCGATGAGACCGGCATGGATTTTGACCCTGTTGCTGGCCGGGATATTGGCCTGGCCAGCGGCGGCCGATGAGGGCTTTGGGCCTCCGAATCCGGTCAGTAGCTTTTCCAAGGCGAAGAGGCTTGCCCGCGACGACGTCTACGCCGACCACCACACGACGCTTTATTGCGCCTGCCAATTCACGCCGAACAAGAAGGGCACGGGCGGGACGATCGGGACCAGGGCGGGCATTTTCAATGCCGAGGGTTGCGGCTACGAGGTCCGTAAGAGCGAAACGCGGGGCCGGCGGCTGGAATGGGAACACATCGTTCCCGCTTCCCGGTTCGGCCAGCGCCTGGCGTGCTGGCAGGAGGGCCATCCGGTCTGCGTGACATCGAAGGGCAAGCCCTATCGCGGACGGAAGTGCTGCGCCAAGGTGAATGAGGAATTCGAACACGCCGAAGCCGATCTGCACAATCTGGCGCCGTCCGTCGGCGAGCTGAACGGTGACCGTTCAAACCATCCTTATGACATTTTGGCTCCGGAAGACGAGGCGGACGAAACGGCGACGCCGCAAGCGACCGCGAAGCATCGTCTGTATGGAACCTGCAACTTCGAGGTCGACGGCCGGCCCAAGGCGGCGGAGCCGATGCCCGACATTCGCGGCGACGTGGCTCGTATATGGTTCTATATGAGTCGGGCCTATGACTTCGACCTCAGCCCGGCGAGCTTCGATCTGTTCGCCGGCTGGCACGCGGCTGATCCGGTCGAGGAAGCGGGGGATGCGTGGGAGAAACAGCGGGACCGCCGGATCCAGGCGATTCAGGGAAACTCCAATCCCTATATTCATGGGCTGGAACCAATTCCTGAGGATTTCGGCGTCGAGCCCTGAACCGGATCAATCCGGCGTCTTCTCGTCATCCTCCTCATCCTCGTCGAACAGGATGCGGTTGGCGGCGCCGTCCAGGTCGTCGTATTGGCCCGACTTGAGCGCCCAGAGGAAGGCAATCAGCCCGATCAGGCCGAGCCCCAGTGCCACAGGAATCAGGAAGACCAGTGCGCTCATGCCAGGCCCTTGAGCAGCCGGAGCCGGAGCGCGTTCAGGGTCACCACCAGCGAGGACGACGACATGGCGATGGCCGCGATCAGCGGCGTCACCAGGCCGGCGACCGCCAGCGGCACGGCGATGACGTTGTAGAGGAAGGAGAGGCCGAAATTCTCGGTGACGAGACGGTGCGCCGATTTGGCCGTGTCCAGCGCGGTCACGACCGGCGCCAGGCGGTCGCCCTGGAACACGCAATCCGCCGTTGTCTGCGAGACGTCGGCGGCGCTGGCGGGCGAAAGCGAGGCGTGCGCTGCGGCCAGCGCCGGTGCGTCGTTGATGCCGTCGCCCACCATCAGCGCCTTCTGGCCCTTGTCGGCCAAATCCTCCAGGAAGGCGGTCTTGCGCGCCGGAGTCGCTTCGGCCTCCCATTGCGTTATGCCGAGAACGGCCGCCGCTTTTGCCACCGCCTGCGGCCGGTCGCCGGAGATCAGCGCCACCGCGTAGCCGCGCTCCTTCAGCGTGTCGACAACGGCGACCGCATCGGCGCGCAGGTCGCTCTCGAAGCGCAGATAGACCGGTGGCTCTGCGCCGACCCCGAGCCAGACGACGGCGGCGGCATCGTCCGTGTCGGCCTCCGTGCCGATCCAGGCGGCGCTGCCGAGACGCAGCTCCCGGCCGTCGACGGTGCCGGCCAGCCCGTGTCCGGCGCTTTCGGTGACGCCCGTAGCCTCGGGCAGGTCCGCGTCGCCGGCCGCCGCGACGATGGCGGCGGAGAGGGGATGCGTACTGTGGCGGGCCAGGGCGGCGGCCAGGGTCAATTGGCTGTCTGAGATTTCGGCGCGGTTGGCGAGGCGGATTGAGCCCGTTGTGATGGTGCCGGTCTTGTCGAAGACCACCACGTCCACCTCGGCCAGGCGCTCCAGTGCGTCGGGCGATTTGATCAGGATGCCGCGCTCGAACAGGCGGCCGCCGGCCACGACCTGCACCACGGGCACGGCGAGGCCGAGCGCGCAGGGGCAGGTGATGATCAGGACCGCGATGGCGGCCATCATCGCCGGGTGCCAGCCGAAGCCGAAGGCCAGCCAGCCGGCAAAGGTGCCCGCCGCCAGGATGTGGACCGTGGGCGCGTAGACGCGCGCCACCCGGTCGGCGATCCTGACGTAGCGGTTACGGCCCTGCTCGGCGGCCTCCATCAGCCGCACTACCTCGGCCAGCACCGTGTCCTGATGCGCTGCCGTGACGCGCACCAGAAGGGGCCCGGTGAGATTGACCGTGCCGGCGAAGACACCGTCTCCCGTCGTCATCGTGCGCGGCAGGCTCTCGCCCGTCACCAGGCTCGTATCCACCGTGCTCTGGCCGCTCACGACATCGCCGTCGCAGGGAATCTTGCCGCCCGCAGGCACGGCCACGGTCATGCCGACCTCGAGCGCTGCCGGCTCGACCCAGTGCCGGCTGCCATCCTCGGCCACGACCTCCGCCGAGCTTGCCTGTAGCGCCAGCAGGTTCTTCACCGCCGAGGAGGCCCGCGCCCGCATGCGCTGGTCGAGATAACGTCCGATCAGGAGGAAAAACAGCAGCCCCACCGAGGCGTCGAAATAGACGTGCGCGCCGCCGCGCGCGGTCTCGAACAGGCTGGCCCCGGCCGCCAGGATGACGGCGATGGCGATCGGCACGTCCATATTGAGGCTCTTCGCCGCCAGCGACTTGAGCGCCGAGCGGAAGAAGGGCCGGCCCGAATAGGCGACCGCGGGCAGGGCGATGGCCGCGGCGATCCAATGGAACAGGTGGCGGGTGGTCGCCTCCATGTCCTGCGCCAGCCCGGCCCAGACCGAGACCGACAGGAGCATGATGTTGCCGGCGGCGAAGCCGGCCACGGCCATGGCCTTCAACAGCTCCCGCGACTGCGCGTCATGGGCGCTGGCGGCCAGCTCCGGGTTGAACGGCGTCGCATCGAAACCGACGGCCGCTAGCTTGCCGATGATGTCCTCGCCCGAGATCCCTTCGGGC
>JAKSBY010000673.1 GCA_022360855.1 Sphingomonadales bacterium
CCGGCTGCCCTTCGAAGGGACAGCCAACTTCCGCGATCTCGGCGGCTACGAGGCCGCCGACGGCCGCGCCGTGCAATGGCGCCGGGTTTTCCGTTCCGGCCATCTGGCGGACCTGACCGACGGCGATCTGACCCTGTTCGAAAGCCTGAACGTCGGCTTCGTCTGCGATTTCCGCTTCGATGGCGAGCGGGAGCGGCGCCCCTCACGCTTCTTCGAGCGGGTGCGGCCGGAGGTGATGACCACCAACCTCTGGCCCGGCTCGGGCGACGCCTTCGTCAAACATGTTCGCGATGGAACCCTGAGTGCTAAATTCACGACCGGCTTCATGGAGGAGGTTTTCAGGGGCTTCGTCAACAATCTGGCGGACCAGTTCGCCGGCGCTTTCGCACGGCTCCTGGACGCAGAGGACGGCGCCATCCTGTTGCACTGCACGGCCGGCAAGGACCGCACGGGCTTTGCCGCGGCGGCGCTCCTGCTCGCGCTTGGGGTCGATCGGGACACGGTCGTCGAGGATTACATGCTGTCGGCGCGCTATTACTCGTTGGACGACGCGGTCAAGCGGGCGCGGAAGGACTTCGCCGATGCCGGCGCGCCCATGCCGGGCGCAGACGCGCTGGCGCCGTTTCACGATATCCGCCCCGACTATATCCTTGCCAGCTTCGACGAGATGGCGCGCTGCTACGGCTCCGTTGACGGCTTTATCGAACAGGGGCTTGGGCTGGCGCCGGAAAAACGGCTGCGGCTTCAGGATCTCTACCTCGCCGGCTGAACCGCCGGCTTCGGCTTGCGCTGCGCCAGCACCAGCGCGTTGCCGGCGACGATGAGGGCCATTCCCGCGACCGCGAGCCAGGTCCACGCAAATCCCTCGAACAGGGTCGAGATGATCAGCGCCACGACCGGAAAGGCGATAGCGATGTAGCCGGCCCGCTGCAGGCCGATCCGCCGCAGCAGGACGAAATAGGCGGTGAACGCCAGGACCGTGCCGAAAACCGCCAGATAGGCGAGCGAGATGACGTAGCCGGGCGAAGGGTCGAATCGGATCGGATCGCCGTTCACAAAGGCGAAGACCGTGAGCGCCGCCGTGCCATAGAGCATGCCCCAGGCATTGACCTGCACGGTCGGCAGGGCGCTGACGACCTTGGTTGTGGCGATCACATTGCCGAATGAGGCCAGGAATGTGCCGGCCAGGCAGATGCCGAGGCCGATAACCGCCTGATCGGAGAAGCCGAAGGTCTCTACCTCGGGCCAGAACATCAGCGCGATCCCTGCGATGCCGAGCGCCACGCCGGCCAGGGTGCGTCCTTCGACCCGCTGCCGGAAGAAGATTACGGCATTGAGGATGTTCACAAGTGTCAGCCCGGAAAACACCACCGCCACCAGGCCCGAGGCGATGTGCGCGGTCGCAATGTAGACGAGATAGTAGTTGCTCGAGAAATTGAAGAGCCCGAGCGCCACCAGCAAGAGATGCGCCTGCAGGGGGAAGCGGAGATTACGGCCCACCGCGATGCAGAACGCGAAGAGGATCGCCGTCGAAGCGGCGAAACGGTAGACCAGGGACCAGGATTCCGGGACTACACCGAGCTGAAAGGTGATCGCGTACCAAGTCGAGCCCCAGATCAGTACCGTCGCAAAGAAGAGAAACGGATTCACGCTTGACCTGCTCCCACCGCTGTCAATCTGCCTCTAGCAGCTTCGCTCCCGTGCGGCGAGGTAAAATTCCTTCTTACCGGGAAAAATAATTTTAATGGTCAGGTTTTTCACCTGCTGGACGCGTCCTTCGACGGGCTCAGGACGAACGGGAGCATTTCATTCGTTCGTGGTGAGCTTGTCGAACCACGATCGTCGCAAGATTTCCGGTGTTTCGGTCAGCCGACGATCAGGTCGGCGTGCTGGGTCTGCGCCGCTTGGCTGGCGATCTCCCAGCCGTCGACCGGGAAGGGATGGACGCTGGAGAAGTCGATGCCGCCGGCAAGGCCCTGGGCGGCGATGGCGGCGTCGAAGATTTCCTGAATGCGGTGGCGCATGGCGGCGGGCCAGGGCGCGGCGCGGCGCAGGATCAGATCGAAGCGGGACTTGGTCAACAGCCCGTCGAGCTGAACCGGGCCGAACTCCGAAAACGACAGCTCAACGACGAATCGCTTGGATTTTTCGCCCTTGTCGGCCTCGTGATCGGGGCCGTGCTCGCGACGTTTGTCATCATGCGATTCGCGATAGAGCAAAACCATGGCCTGGATCGCGGACTCGGTCTGAAGCGGCACCAGGATCGGCCGCCACTCGGCGACCGGCGCGTCGCCCGCCATGCGGCCGAGTCGGGCAAACTCCCGCTTGAGCATGGCCAACTCGGCTGATTTGCCGGCTGCTTCCAGGCTCGCCTCGGCGCGCGCGCCAAGCCAGCTTTGCGGCGTCCGGGCGGTCACAGCCTTGACAAAGAACAGCAGGGTATTCGGCAGCCGCTCGTTGAGCGTCGGAATCCGCGTATCGAAGGTCGCTTTGACGGCCGGCGCCTGGCTCGCGGCGACGGCGTCGATCGCCTGCGCCAGGTCAGTGAACGGCTGCCAGCCCTGGATCGTGTCCGCCACCGGTGGCAAGGGCGGCAAGGGTGCGGTGGGACCGGCGGCCGGTGCGGGCTGGCTGACGGTCTGCGTCGGCAGCGGCGCGCTGGCCGGTGGCGGTGTTGTAGACGGCGCGTCCTGGCCCGGCCGTGCGGGAATCGTGGCCGCCGAGGCATTGGTGGCGGCCGCGGCCGGCTTCGCGCCGGGCGTCGGCGGACGCACGTCAGTGCCGGTGACTGGCGGTGTGTCGGCGCGCTGGGGCGCCGCGGTCGTCGTCTCGGTCACCAGAACGAGTTTTGTGCCGGTAGCGAGCTTAGCCGTCGAAAAGAAAACAAAGAGCCCGCGCTCGGTCTGAACGTGTACCGGCTTCGCCTGATCTGGTCGGTAGGGCACCGGGGTGAGGGGGATCGACGTTGGCGTGGCGCCTGTGACCGTCGATCCCGCTTGCGCGTCCGCGGGCGCCGGGACGACCGTGGCCTCGATTCGGACAAAACCGGGGGCGGGCTCGGCCTCGCGAGGGACGACCAGGAACTCCACGGCGGCACTCTGGGCGGGCGCAGCGACCGGCGTGGCCGGAAAGGCGGCTGGCGCGGGAGGGACGATCAGGCGCGCCGTGATCTTCGCGCCGACGGGCAGCGTTGCCGGCGGGGCAGGCGGCAGCGTCGCGGTGTCCCCTGTTTGGCCGCCCGCTTGTGCGGCGGATTGAACCTCGTAGAGCAGGGACCCCAGATGTGGCGCCGCCTTGGCGGCCAGAGCGGGCACCGAGGTTTCGGGAAAGTCCGGCTTCGCCGACGAAGGCGGCGGCAAAACCGCATGTGCGACCACCGGCCGCCGCGCAACCAACTCGGCGGCGATCTTATCCGGGCTGTCGGGCGGTGGGGCCGGAGCCGGGGGGTAGGCGGACGCTAACCGAGGCGGTAAGGCCGTTGGCGCCGGCACCGCCTCGGCGTGATCGATGGCGATCAGTGTTAGATGGAAGGTGACCGGCTCGACCTCGGTCTCCGCATTGCGTGCGACCAGCTCGGCGGCGATTTCGCGATCGACGACCGTCACGATCAGGCGCACGGCATCTCCGCGCCTGAGACCGGCGTCGGGATCGAGGGCGAAGGCGCCGTCCGGCGTTTTCAGGACCGGCCGGTCGTTGCCGTCAACGGCGATGATCTCTCCGGCTATGAGCTGGCCGACCTCGAGATGAGCGATGCTGGGCGCGATGGCGACGGCCGGATCGTGCCGTGCGGGCGCCGGGCGTGCGCCTTCGGCGGGCTCCTTTTCGCCCTTGGACGAGCCGGCGGTGTGCTGTTCGGCGTCTTTGCTGTCGCCGGCGCCGGCGGGCCTTATGACCGGGTCGGGACCCGCGCCCGTGGGCGGCGGGCGCGACGAGGTCGCGCTTGAACTGAATTCACTCACGGTCCGCCCGTCTCATACCGGACTCAGCCTGCCATGGCCTTGAGCGCCACCGGGATGCGCCGCGAGATCTTGGCAACGGCGCTGGCGGCATCGGCTTGCGGATGCCGGGCAAGGATCGGCGCCTGATGCCGAATGGCGTCGGCCACGCGGCTGTCCTGCTTGACGATACCGGCCAGGGGCGGCGAGAATTTCAGGAAATCCTCGGCTGCCTTGTTGAGGGCCTCGTAGGTCTTTTCGCCCTGGCGTTTGCTCGATGCCATATTGATGACGATCTGGGTGTCGGTCGCCGGATTGCGCATGGCCTTGATCTTGATCAGGGCATAGGCATCGGTCAGCGACGTCGGGTCGGGCGTCGCCAGTACGAAGGTCGTGCCGGCGTGCTCGGTCAGGCCGACGACGCCCGGATCGACCCCGGCGGCGAGATCGATCACCACGTGATCATAGCCCGCCGCCATGCCGATGAGGCCGTCCTTCAGCGCGGCCAGCCGTTCGGCCGACAGGTTGGCGAGGCTGCCGCAGCCGGACCGACCGGCCAGGAGGTCGAAGCCGCCGGTGCCAAATCCGCCGTCGTTGAAGCGGGTGACCGCGCTTTTCAGCTTCATGGCGCCGGCGAGGACGTCGCCGACGTCCTTCTCGGGCATCAGGCCAAGCTGGATATCGACATTGGCAAGGCCGAGGTCGCCGTCGAACAGCAGTACCCGCCGGCCCATTCGCGACAGCATATGCGCCAGGGTGATGGCAAACCACGTCTTGCCGACGCCGCCCTTGCCGGAGGCGACGGTGATGAGCTTCTGCTCCAATTGTCTTTGGGTTGCGCCGTTCATTTCGCTGCACTCTGCTTGGAGGAAGGGGAGGGGGCGGTCTTGCGGATGATCGGTTGCGGCAGGGCCGAGAACAGCCGCGCCAGCATCAAGGGTGTCGCCGTTTCCAGGCCCTCGGCGACGAACGGGCTCCTGGAGAAGGCGGCCAGGGCAAGCCGGCCGCTTCGCGCGGCATTGACCGGGCCGGCGAACCGCCGCGCCGCGTCCAGCCGCGTCGCGATAAGGCGCTGAACGCCAACCTCGGCAAAGCTCAGCGCAATGTCCGCCGCCTCCTCTGCATCTGTTCCCGCGGGCAGGACCAGGACCGGCTCGGCACCGGCCGCCTCGACGAAGGCATGCGCCTCGGCGAGTTCCCGCGGGCTGAACGGGTTGGCGCCGCGCGTGTCGATCAGGGTGATGTCGCGGTTAGCGCCGGCCTTGTCGATGGCCTGGATCACGGCGCCGAGCTCCTCCGGATAGGCCGCCGTGGCGAGCGAGAGGTTCATCAGTCGCGCGAAACGGTCAAGCTGCTCGATCCCGCCCGAACGGTCGGTATCGGTGGTGATCAGCGAGACCGAGCGGCCGTTCAGCACCGCCTCGGCGGCAATCTTCGCGGCGGCGGCGGTCTTGCCGGCGCCGGAGGGACCGATCAGCGCGATCGGACGGTGCGGCCTGTCGGCCAGGGGCTGAAAATTGAGTACCGTGTCGAAGGCCGCGGTCAACGCCTCGATAAGCGCCGGCGCGTTGATCGCCTCGGCCGCGGTCATGATGCGCTCGCTCAACGCGTGCGGCAGCCCGTGATGGGTCAGAATCGCGCGCAGCTCGGCGCGGTCATAGGGCCGGATCGGCTCCTTGCCTGGACGTGTTGCGGGCTTCTTGGCTTCACCGTTTTTGCCCTTGGCCGTCTCCTGAGGGCGATGCCGTGCCTCGACCGCGGCAACGATGCGCACTCCGCCGATTCGCTTGCCCTCTTCCGAGCTGACGATAATGGCGTCGTCCCCCATGACGTTGCGGACCTGAGCCATGGCTTCAGGCATCGACTTGGCCGTAAACGTTTTGAGTTTCATCTCCCCTTAGCCTTTCTCAGATCTGTCCGAGGGTGCGGATGTGTGCCTTGGGATGGATTTCGGTTTGCGACAACACGACCGTAGACGGCCGGAATCGTTCGATGATCGACCGCACATAGGGTCGGATGCCGGGGCTCGTGAGCAGCACCGGCAGTTCTCCGGCCATGGCCTGCGCCTCGAAGGTGGCGCGGACGGCGGCGATGAATTCCTGCAGCTTTGACGGCGCCATGGCGAGCTGGCGTTCGTCGCCGTCGCCGATGATCGATTCGGCGAAGGCCTGCTCCCATTCCGGCGTCAGGGTGATCAGCGGGATGTAACCATCGGGCCCGGAATTGGCGCTGCAGATCTGCCGCGACAGCCGACCCCTGACATGCTCGGCGATCATGACGATGTTCTGCGTGTATCCGGTGGCCTCGGCGATGCCTTCGAGGATGGTCGGCAGGTCGCGGATCGAGATGCGCTCCGCCAGCAGGCTCTGCATCACCCGCTGGATCCCGGAGACGCTGATCTGCGTCGGGATCAGATCGCCCACAAGCTTCTGATTCTCCTTGGGCAGGTCGTCCAACAGTTTCTGCATTTCAGCGTAGGACAACAGGTCCGGCATGTTGTCCTTGATCACCTCGGTGATGTGCGTGGTCAGCACGGTGGCGGCGTCGACCACGGTGTAGCCGCGGAACGAGGCTTCTTCCTTGTGCGCGGGGTCGATCCAGCTCGCCGGCAGGCCGAAGGCAGGTTCGGTGGTCTCCTCGCCCGGCACACCGACGGGCTCGCCCTTCGGGTCCATGGCCAGGAGCATGCTCGGCCTGAGTTCACCGCGGCCGGCTTCGGTTTCCTTGAGCCGGATCACATAGGCGTTGGACGGCAGCTGCATGTTGTCGAGGATGCGGACGGACGGCATGACGAAGCCCATCTCGCTCGCCATCTGACGGCGCAGCGCCTTGATCTGGTCGGTCAGCCGGTATCCGGAATCGTCGTTGATCAGCGTCAGCAGGCCGTAACCGAGCTCGAGCCGGATCTGATCGATGGCGAGCGCCGTCGTGATCGGCTCCTCGACCGGCGTCGCCGCCGCCTCCGCCTCGGCTTCCGCGGCGATCTCGGCTTCTTCCTCGAGGACCTGGCGCCGGCTGAGAGAGTAGGCGACGAAAGCGAGGCCGCTGCCGACGGCAAAGAACGGCAGGAAGGGCAGGCCCGGCATCAATCCCAGGGTGAACAGCAGCGCCGCCGACACCGCGGCCGATTTGGGCGAGTTTCCGAGCTGGCCGAACACCGCCTTGTCGGTGGCGCCGACGACGCCGGCCTTGGTGACCACGAGGCCGGCGGCGGTCGAGACGATCAGGGCCGGGATCTGGGTGACCAAGCCATCGCCCACGGTCAGTACCGTGTAGCGGTCCATGGCGTCGCCAAAGGCCATGTCGTGGCTGATCACCCCGACGATGATGCCGCCGACGATGTTGATGAAGGTGATCAGGAGGCCGGCGATGGCGTCGCCGCGGACGAATTTGGCAGCGCCGTCCATGGAGCCGAAAAACGTGCTTTCATCTTCCAGGGTGCGGCGGCGCTCGCGCGCGTCGTTCTCGTCGATCAGGCCGGCGGAGAGATCGGCGTCGATGGCCATCTGCTTGCCCGGCATGGCGTCCAGCGAGAAGCGGGCGGCAACCTCGGCGATGCGCCCCGAACCCTTCGTGATGACGATGAAGTTGACGATGATCAGGATGGCGAAAACGATGATGCCGATCACCACCGTGCCGCCCATGAGGAATTCGCCGAACGCCTGAATCACACGGCCCGCCGCGTCGGGCCCGGTATGGCCGCCGGCGAGGATCAGCCGGGTCGAGGCCAGGTTGAGCGACAGGCGCAGCATGGTCGCGATCAGGAGGATCGTCGGAAACGAGCTGAATTCCAGCGGCCGCTCGATAAAAAGCGCCGTCATCAGGATCATTACCGAAAAAGTGATCGAGACGGTCAGCATCAAGTCGAGCACCATCTTGGGCATCGGCACGATCAGCATCATCACGATGCCGAGTACGCCGAGCGCCATCAGGATGTCGCTGCGCCGGGCGAGCCCGCCCAAGGTGCCGGCCAGCCCGCCGCCTTCCGTTTGCGTCGAGGTGACGGTCTCGTTCATGGGCTCTGCACCGCCTAGACGAGCGCCGAGGAGCGTTCGCCCGGCGCCGGCACGGCCAGGCCTTCGGACTGGTACTGATTGAGCTTGTTGCGCAGGGTGCGGATTGAGATGCCGAGCACGTTGGCGGCATGGGTCCGATTGCCGAGGCAATGGCGCAGGGTATCGATGATCAGATCACGCTCGACCTCGGCGACGGTCCGCCCGACCAGGAGCTCGACCGAGCCGGTTTCGTCGTCGGCGTCGTCGGCGGTGCCGAGGTCCCTGCCGGTCCCCGGCACCGAACCGTCGGGCAGGCGGATATCGTCGCTGGCGATGGTCTCGCCCTGGGCCAGGAGCACCGCGCGATGCAGCGTGTTCTCCAACTCCCTGACGTTGCCCTGCCAGCGGTGGCGGCTCAGCATGCCGACTGCGTCGTCGCTCAGCGGGCGGTAGTCGATGCTGTTGAGATCGGCGAATTTGCGTGCGAAATGCTCCGCCAGTATGCGGATGTCGTCGGGCCGTTCGCGCAACGGCGGGATCGCCAGATTGACCACATTCAGGCGGAACCAGAGGTCTTCGCGGAAGTTGCCGTCCTTGACCGCTTCCTGAAGGTCGCGGTTGGACGTGGCGACGATGCGGATGTCCACCTTGACCGGCTGGGAGCCGCCGACCCGGTCGATCTCGCGCTCCTGAATGGCGCGCAGGAGCTTGGCCTGCAGCCTGAGATCCATCTCGCTGATCTCATCGAGCAGCAGGGTGCCGCCATTGGCCTCCTCGAACTTGCCGATGCGCCGCGCCACGGCCCCGGTGAAGGCGCCTTTCTCATGGCCGAAAAGCTCGGATTCGAGCAGGTTTTCAGGGATCGCCGCGCAGTTGACCGAGACGAACTGCTTGTCAGACCGGTTGGACTTGGCGTGCACGTAATGCGCCAGCACCTCCTTACCGGTGCCGGATTCGCCGGTAATCAGGATCGAAGCCTCGGAGGGCGCCACCTGGTCCGCCAGCTTGACCAGCTTCTCCATGGCGTCGTCCTTGAAGATCAGCCGCTTGTCGTCATTGGCGACCGCGGCCAACACGGCGGCGATGAGCTCGGCCTCCGGCGGCAGCGGGATGTATTCCTTGGCGCCGTCGCGGATGGCGGCAACCGCGGCGCGCGCGTCGGTCCCGACACCGCAGGCCACCACGGGAATCGAGAAATGCTCCGAGCGCAGCTGGCCGAGGAAGGATTTGATGTCCAGCGCTACATCGATCATCAAAAGGTCCGCGCCCTTCGAGCGCAGCACCTGAAGGGCCGAGACGGTGTCCGGGGCGTGAATGACCTTGGCGCCGCCGTCGATGGCCATTTGGCTGGCGGTCCCAAGCTGTCCATTAAGGGTTCCGACGATCAACAGGCGCATTGCGGTAACCTCCTAAAACAAAAGCCGTTTTCTTCTTGTCTTTTCATGGTTGAAAGAGCCCCATTCATTCGAAATACGCGACCTTCTTGGCCGGCGGCAGAACAGTGTTGATCAGCATTTCCAGCCGCCGCGGATTTTCCTGGCGGCTGATCGAGGTCAGTCCCAGCGTGTAGACGGAATTGAGCAGCGATTCGTCGCTCGAATTGCGTTCCGCCTTGGCCGCCAACGGGATGAAGACCATGTGCGCCAGGATGGCGCCGTAGAAGGTGGTCAACAGCGCCACGGCCATGGCTGGCCCGATGGTGGTCGGGTCGTCGAGATTGCCGAGCATCTGCACCAGCCCGATCAGGGTGCCGATCAGGCCCATGGCGGGCGAGACCTCGCCGGCGCGGCGCAGCACGTCGATCGAGCGTAGGTGCCGCCCCGACACGGCGCCGGCTTCGCGTTGTAGAATCTGCTCGACCTCTTCTGCCGTCGATCCGTCGATGACCAGCTCGACCGCCTTGGTGAGGAACGGCTCGTTGTCGATGGCGGGCAGGACCTTCTCAAGCTCCAGAATGCCGTCGCGCCGCGCCCGTTCCGCTAGTTGAATGACGGTGTAGGCGGCGTCTGTCGGGTCGGCGTGCGACTGAAAGAGGATCGACCACATGCTCTTCGGCGTGTCGGCCAGCTCGGCCCAGGTGAAGCTGATGGCGGTCACCGCAAACGTGCCGAGGATGACCACCAGAATGCCGGCGGAATTGACGAAGGCGGCGGGCGTGCCGCCAATCAACGTCGCAATGAAGATGAGCGCAAAGCCGGAAAGAAGGCCGATCAATGAACTCATGGCAGCATCTCCTCCAAGCGCGGAGCCCTACCGGCCTCGGGCCGGCTCAGATCCGGTCTCCCTTGATGATCTCGGTCATCGTGACGCCGAGGTGATTCTCGACGAGAACCACTTCGCCGCGGGCGACGAGTCGGTTGTTGACGTAAATGTCGATCGCCTCGCCGACCTTGCGGTCGAGCTCGATGACCGCTCCGGGGCCGAGTTTGAGCAGTTGGCTCACCTCGAGGCTGGACTTGCCTAGCACCGCCTGCACATTGACGGTCACGTCATAGACGGGCTCCAGGTCCTGGGCGCCCTGTACGGCTTCGTCGAATACCTGGTCGGGATCGTCCTCGGCCGGCGTACTGGCGGTGTCGAATTCGGTCAGATCGACGCTATCGCCACCGCTCTCGGCCAGCGCCGTCTCTTCGGCGGTCTCAGCGAGCGCTGTTTCCTCGGCGTTGGTCGCCTCTTCCCCGGGCTCGGCGGTGCCGTCGTCTTCGGGAAGCTGGTCTTCGTCTTCAGACATTCGTCGTCTCCTCTAGGCCGGCCGCGGCGGGTTCGGCCTGCAAAGGTTCTGCGCTGGCGTTTTCGGTAACTTGCTCGGAGCGGGCCGTCGGCGCCTGGCCGACGAATCGTTCCACGGCCTCTGTGATCTCCGCATCGAGATCGGCGACGCATCGTTCGGCGCCGCCATCGGGCCATTCGACCCGACAGTCTCCGATTGCAATCTCCGGATCGCCGATGAGGACAAACTTGCCGGCGTAGCCGGCGTGGTGCTGCAGATCTTCGAGCTGCTCCTTCATCGGGTCGACCAGGTCTTCGGCGATGCGGACGACCAGACGCGGCTCCTGCAGGCACAATTCCAGGCAGTCGCGGATCACGCCCTCGATCTCGGCCAACGGCCGTTCGGCCACCAGCCTCGGCGCCAGGCGCCGGGCGATCAGCAGAGCCATTTCGCTCGCCTGTCTCATGTTGGCCTGGATATTGTCGTCAAGGCGGCTGAAAATCTGTTTTGTGGCATCGAGCAGGCCCGCCATTGCCGCCGCCGCCTGGGAATTTATGCCGGCCTCGGCCTCCGCCAGGCCGCTCTGGCGGCCGGCCTCGAATGCCTCGGCCTTGGCGGTTTCCAGGCTTTCCGCGGCCTTGCGGGCGGATTCGGTAACCGTTCCGTCAAACGCTTGATCGAAATTGAACCTGACTGCTTTCATCGTCACGCCCGATCAGTAGACCAGCTCATCTTCACCCTTGCTGTCGGCAAGGACGATCTCTCCGGCCTCGGCCAGATCTTTCGCTTTGTTCACCATTTCCATCTGCGCCTCGTCGACATCGCGCAGCCGGACGGGGCCCATCGCTTCCATGTCCTCACGCAGGATTTTCGCGGCGCGTTCGGACATGTTCGAGAACATCAGGTCGCGCATGGCGTCCGACGCACCCTTGAGGCCGAGTGCGAGCTTGTCTTTGTCGACATTGCGCAAGAGCGTCTGGATGCCGCCGGGGTCGAGGTTGGCGAGATCGTCGAAGGTGAACATCAGGGCACGAATACGCTCCGCCGAGTCCCTGTTGCGCTCTTCCAGAGTGCCGAGGAACCGGGCCTCGGAGGTACGGTCCATGTAATTGAAGATCTCGGCGATGGTTTCGTGAGCGTCCCGTCGGCTCGTCCGCGCCAGATTGTTCATGAATTCGATCCGGAGCGTCTGCTCGACCTTGTCCAGAATGTCTTTCTGGACCGCCTCCATGCGCAGCATGCGCATGACCACCTCGTTGGCGAAATCCTCGGGCAGAACCGACAGCACCCGGGCCGCGTGCTCGGGCTTGATTTTCTGCAACACCACGGCGACCGTCTGCGGGTATTCGTTCTTGAGATAGGACGCCAGAACGACCTCGTTGACGTTGCCGAGCTTGTCCCACATGGTCCGCCCGGCGGGACCGCGGATTTCGTCCATGATCTGGGAGACTCGGTCTTCCGGCAGGATCTTGCCGAGCAACCGTTCCGTGGAATCGAATGAGCCGCTGAGCGATCCGACCGACGAGACCTCGGCCGCGAAATCGACGAACAGTTTCTCGACGGTCTTGGCGTCGATCCTGCCGAGCATCGACATCTGCGACGACAGTTCCTTGAGCTCGTCCTCGGACAGGAACTCCCACAAGGGCCGTCCATATTCTTCACCAAGCGCCAGCATGAAGGCGGCCGCCTTCTCCGGTCCGGTCATCTTGTTCAAGCCGTCAGTAGAGCGTGCCACGCGTCTCAGTCCCCGTATGGCGGTCAGCTATAGAGCCACTGGCGGACGATCGATGCCGATTCGTCCGGGTGGCGGGAAACAATCTCGCCGACTTTTTTAAGTGCCGAATCCTGCACCCGGCCTTCGATACGGGCGACGTCGATTTCCGCGTCGATCGGCATCGGGGGCAGGGCCTTGTTTTCCGTGGATTCGCGTGCGGCGGTAATGGCGGCAAGAGCCTCCTCGTCGCCATCGGCCGCCCGCGCGGCGATCTCGGAGGTGATGCCGTATTGATCGTCCGGGCTGGGCAGCTGGCCGGCCACCACCGTCTGATCCTCGAGCTGATGCGGCTCGACCGGCCTGGGTTCCGGGATCGCCGCAATCAGCTTGTTGACCAGCGGGCGCACGATCAGAAGGAGGATCAGCACCGAGACGACGCCAAACACGACGATCTCGATCAGCCGGGTCAGCTCGTCTTTTTGGAATCCCAGAAGCGCCGCTTCCTCGACAAGCGGCTCCGCGGTCTCGATTTCGGCGAAGCGCATGTTGACGACTTCGATGGTGTCGCCGCGGGCCTCGTCAACTCCAATGGCCGAGCGCACCAGGGCCTGGTATTGGCTCAACTCGTCATCGCTGCGCGGCGCGTAGACGCTGTTGCCTTCCGCATCGGTCGTGTAGGTGCCGTCGACGAGGACGGCGACCGTCAGCTTCTGGACCTCGCCGGCTTCCTGGATCTCCGTGGTCGTGGTGCGCGAGACCTCGTAATTCACCGTCTCCTGCGTCCGGTCGTTGCTGGAGGATGAGGTCTCGGTGGGGCCGGCCTGCTGGCCGACGGCATCTGGAAGATTATTGCCAACCGTGATGGTCTGCTCCGTCTCGCCCTCCTGATTGCGCGATGCCTCCTCCACCGTGCTCGAGGACACGACCACCTGGCCGTCGGGATCGTAGACCTGGGAATTGCGGGTCACCCGGTTGCGGTTGAGCAGGACCGACACCTCGGCGCGCACACGCCCGATGCCGACTGTCTTCTCAAGCAATTCCTCGATCTGCCGCGACAGCCGGTTTTCGAGCCCGATGCGTTTGTCTTCCAGACTCGACATGATCAGGCCGCCGTCCTCGCCTTCGCCGCCGCGGGCCAACAGCGAGCCGTTCTGGTCGACAATCGAGATCTGGTTCGGCTCGAGCCCGGGTATCGCGGTCGAAACCAGGTGCTTGATCGCGCTCACCTGGCTCATGCCGAGGCTGCCGCGCCCGGTTCGCAAAACGATCGAGGCCGAGGGCCGCCGCTCTTCCCGGCTGAAGAGCTGGCGCTGCGGCATGACGATGTGGACGCGGGCCGACTGCACGGCGTTGATCTCCGAGATCGTACGTGCCAGCTCGCCTTCTATGGCGCGGATGTGATTGATGTTCTGAACGAAGCTCGTGGCCCCGAGCGTATCGCCCCGGTCGAAGATCTCGTAGCCGACGACGGAGCCGCCGAGCCCCTCGCCGGCCAGACTCACGCGCAGCCTGGAGATCTGGTCCTTGGGGGCCAGGATCGCCTCGCCGTCGGCGCTCATCTTGTACGGCACGTTCATGCCGTCCAGCCGGTCCATGATCCGTGCCGCTTCCGCGGCATCGAGATTGCTGAAGAGCAGACCCAGCTGCGGTTCTGTCAGTCTGAGCGTGACAAAGAAGAAGAAACCGATGAGACCTGCCGCAACGACGCCCATGGCAAGGATTCGAGAAGGGCCAAGGGCGCGAAGGAAATTCGCTAAACCATCCACTGACGTAACCTTGTACTC
>JAKSBY010000419.1 GCA_022360855.1 Sphingomonadales bacterium
ACATCGAGGAACCGGCCGGGCGTCCAATCCAGCGGCAGCCGCGCGTGCGGGCAGGAGTTCTCGTAAGCCACAACCAGCTCGTCGCGGCGTTGGATGAAGCCTTCGAAGCGCAGGCTGCCCTCTTCGAAGCTCAGGCAATGGGCGCCGTCGGGCGGGATTTCGTCGAGCCGGGCGAGTACCGTCCCGGCCGCCGGTCCGCCCGGAATGTCTTCCCAGTCCAAAGGCGGCGGTGGCGTCACGGATCGACGCCGCCCATGGCGCAAATGATGCGCCAGGCTTCGTCGTCGACGGGCGAGACCGAGAGCCGGCTGTGGCGCACCAGGAGCAGATGGCTCAGCCGTTCGTCCGCTTTGATGTCGCCGAGCGTCACAGGGGTCGCGAAGGGCTTCACCGCCTTGACGTCGACCATGCCGAAGCGGCCGCTCGGGTCCGTATGGTCGGGATAGTATTCCTTGACCACCTCGACGATGCCGACGATGCGTTTTTCCTTAACCGAGTGGTAGAAGAAGCAGGTGTCGCCGAGCGTCATGGCCTTCATATTGTTGGACGCCTGGTGGTTGCGCACCCCGTCCCAAAAGGTGGTGCCGTCGCGTAGCTGATCCTCCCAGGACCAGGTGTTGGGCTCGGTCTTCAAGAGCCAGTGGGCCATGCGTCTAGTCTCCCTCTTGCGGGTTTAGCCAGTTTCCCAGGACCGGCTTGAACGGGCTGATCTTGGCGCTTTCGAAGACGCCGGCACGGGCGTAGGGGTCGTTTTTGGCGAACAGCTCGGCGGCGGTCATGCTCGCCGCCTCAATCACCAGAAGACTGCCGACGGGATGCGGCTCCTCGTCGTCGCTGAGGCAGGGGCCGGCGAGCAGGATCTTGTCGCCGGCATCGGCGATGTATTTGAGATGCGCCGCACGGTTGGCCTTGCGCAACTCGAGCGCGTCGGGCCTGTCGGTGCACAGAATCATATATTGCATGGGATTCAATCCTCCTCCCGGGTAAAGGGCCGCGCCAGGAGCCCGGCAATCGTCGCTTCCACCTCGGCGCCTTCGTACAGGATCTCATAGACCGCGCGAATGATCGGCAGATCGAGGCCGGCCTGTTCGGCGATCCTGACCACGACCTCGGCGGAATAGGCGCCTTCTGCCACGGAGGTGCGCCGCGCCAGCACCGCGTCCATGCTCTCGCCCTCGCCGAGCCGTTTACCGAGCGACATGTTGCGCGACTGGGTCGACGAGCAGGTCAGGATCAGATCGCCGAGGCCGGAGAGGCCCATCAGGGTCTCCCGCCGCGCGCCTTTGGCCAGGCCGAAGCGCATGATCTCGGCCATGCCGCGGGTCATCACCGCGGCCCGCGCATTCTCGCCGAAGCCGCGCCCGGCAACGATGCCGCAGGCGATGGCGAGCACGTTCTTGACCGACCCGCCGACCTGGGCGCCAATGACGTCATCCGACCAGTAGGGCCGGAAGGTGGGGAGCCCGATGGCCTGAATCAGCGCCTCGCCGATAACGTCGCTCTCGCAGGCCAGCGTGACCGCCGAAGGCCGCCCTTCGGCGACTTCGCGGGCAAAGGTCGGGCCGGACAGGACGGCGACGGGGTTCGCGCCCATGGTCTCGCCCAACACGTCGGCCATCAGATAGCCGGTCGACCGCTCGATCCCCTTGGCGCAGATCACCAGCGGCCGGTCGGTGGGCAGCGACCTCGAGAGCTGCTCGGAAATCGGCCGCATAAACTGCGCCGGGCAGACCATCAATACCGCATCTGCGTCGGCCAGCTCGGCCAGGTCCGAGGTGGCGCGGATCGCGGGGTCGAGCGCGACGCCGGGCAGAAAGGCCGTGTTCTCATGCGCTTCATTGATGTCCGCGACCACGGGCTCCTCGTGGGCCCAGATGAGGCAGCCGCGGCCGGCGCGCGCCGCAACGGTCGCCAGCGCCGTCCCCCAGGCGCCGCCGCCGACAACTCCGATCGTGTTCACTCCGGACTTCATGACTCAGGCTTTGGCCCCTTTGCGGCCGCCACCATAGGCCGGCGGCGAGGTAGCGTCCAGCGGCCAACGGGCCCGCGCCGGGGTTGCGAAATTGTCGGTCAGGCCGAGGCGAAACCGCTCGAGCCCGGCCCAGGCGATCATCGCTGCATTGTCGGTGCAGAGCCAGGCCGGTGGCACCTCAAGCGCAAAGCCGGCTTCGGCGGTGAGGCGCGCGAGGCGGTCGGCAATGGCGCGGTTGGCGGCGACCCCGCCGGCGACGACCAGAGCGGGCGCGTCGAGGTCCGAATGTGCGTCTCTGAACTGCCGCATGGCGTTTTTTGTACGGTCGGCCAGACAATCGACGATGGCCGCCTGCAGCCCGGCCGCGAGGTCGGCCCGGTCGGCCTCGGCGAAGCTGCCATCGGGCCGGCGACGGGTCTCCGCCGCCCGTGCCAACGCGGTCTTGAGCCCGGAGAAGGAAAAGTCCGCTGTGTCCGTGCCGGTCAGCGGGCGCGGCAGTTTGAAACGCTCCGCATTGCCCGCGCCGGCGAGACGCTCGATCGCCGGGCCGCCGGGATAGCCGAGCCCGAGCAGTTTGGCCCCTTTATCGAAGGCCTCGCCGACGGCGTCGTCGATGGTCGTGCCGAGGCGGGTGTAGCGACCAACGCCTTCGACGGCGAGGAGCTGGCAGTGCCCGCCGGAGATCAAGAGCAGCAGAAAGGGGAAGTCCACGTCCGCAACCAGGCGTGCCGACAGCGCATGGCCCTCCAGATGGTTCACGGCGATGAACGGCTTGCCCGCCGCCAGAGCCAGGGTTTTGGCGGTGACGACCCCGACCATGACGCCGCCGATGAGCCCGGGTCCGGCGGTCGCCGCGATGGCGTCGACGTCGCCGAGCTCGAGCCCGGCCTCTTCAAGGGCACTTTCCACCAGCCGGTCCAGATGCGCGACATGGGCGCGGGCGGCGATCTCCGGCACGATGCCGCCATAGGGCGCGTGGTCGTCGATCTGGCTGAGGATACGGTTCGACAGGATGCGCTTTCGGCCATCGACGACCGCCGCCGCGGTTTCGTCGCAGCTGGTCTCGATGCCGAGAACGGTGAGCGTTGTATCGGGTGTGGCCATATTTGTTTGAGCGGGCGGCGGAAATCCGCGTATAAGCTCGGCTGGCCATAACACCGGTCCCGCGCCCATGCAACGTCCGCTCCGAATCGCCACCCGAAAAAGCCCGCTTGCGCTTGCACAGGCGGAGATAGTCAAGGCCGCGCTCCTGGTGGCGCATTCCGAGCTTGCGGAGGGCGATATCGCGCTGGTTCCGCTCAGCACGAAGGGCGACGAGATTCTCGACCGGTCGCTTATCGAGGCCGGTGGCAAGGGGCTCTTCGTCAAGGAGATCGAGCAGGCGCTTATCGACGGCCGCGCCGACCTCGCGGTCCATTCGGCCAAGGACCTGCCCGCCGAGCAGCCCGCCGGGCTCGCGCTCACGGCCTTTCTGCCGCGTGAGGACCCGCGCGACGTATTTCTGAGCCCGCATGGCACGGCGATTGGCGATTTACCGGAAGGCGCGGTCGTCGGCACCGCCTCCCTGCGCCGGCAGGCGCAGGTGCTGGCGCAAAGGCCGGACCTCAGGGTCGTGGCCCTGCGCGGCAATCTCGGTACGCGGCTGGCCAAGCTTGAGGCCGGCGAGGTTGATGCCACCTTCCTGGCCTTTGCCGGCCTGCGGCGGCTCGGCAAGGGCGATCTGGCCGATGGGCGGGTGATGCCGGCCGAGATCATGCTGCCGGCGCCGGCGCAGGGCGCCATCGC
>JAKSBY010000141.1 GCA_022360855.1 Sphingomonadales bacterium
AGTTCAATGTGCCGGACCCGCTCCTCCGCCGAGGCGATATCGGACCCGGGCCCGGCTCTCGACTCATCTTCCGGGCTCGGGCGGAATATCCCGCCGCCACCGCATGTGATGTTGATGATGGCGGTCACGCCGTTTTCCCGAACCCGAGTCGCCATATCCAGGAAGAGATCGGGATCGCGCGATCCGTCGCCGGTTTCCGGGTCCCGCACGTGCAGATGCACCGCCGATGCGCCGGCTTGCTCGGCCTCCAGCGCGGCATCCGCAATCTGCTGCGGTGTGACCGGGAAGTTAGGGTGCGCTTTGTTGTATTGGTTCTCGCCAACCACGGCGCAGGTGAGAATGACCTTTCGAACCATCGACGCCCTCTGCCGCGGCCTGCGGGCCCCGGCGCGGCACACGATACGCCGGGGCCGAAGGATCGCCTGGCTAGTTGTATCTAAGCTTCACGTTGACACCGAATGTGCGGGGCTGGATGATCGATCGCGAATCGCCGAACCCGCCGTCGAAAAAGCTGAAGGTGCTCGCCGGCTTGTTGGAAAGGTTCGTGCCGAAGACCTGAATCTCCCAAAACTCTCCGCGCACGCCGCCGCGCATGTTCACCAATACGTACTCGTCCGAGGCAAAGTTCCCGCCCGGCGGCGCCGTATTCGGGACATCCGCGAAAGAGCTGCCCCGTGCCGAGACATCCGCACGCACAAACGGCTCGACCGAGCGGAAGAAGAAGCGCTTTTCGACGGACGCGTTGAAGACGTATTTCGGCGTGCCCGAGAATCTCTGGCCTTCCAGCGGAATGCCGAGCCCGAGCGTTGCGCTGTCGATGGTGCCGTTATCGAATTCCGCGTCGATAATCGAGCCGCCAATCACGATATCCAGATCTTCGGTCGGTGAGATGAAAACGTCGGCCTCGAGCCCGAAACTATGCGCATCGTCGCCGTTGACCACGATGAACTGTGTCGGCGGAATGATGACCGACGTGATCGCCCGGTCGATCTGAACGTTCTTCCAGTCGATGTAAAACAGCGCGCCATTGAAGACGACCTTGCCGTCCAGCAGGGTCGTCTTGGCGCCGATTTCGTAGTTCCAGATCGTATCGGGGTCAAAGGCTTGGACAAAGTTGGCATCCGTGCCCAGAGACTGATCCGTATTGGTGCCTCCCGCCCGGAAGCCTTTCGCCGCCGAGACATAGACGAGCGTGGAGTCCGACGCCTGCCAATCGATGGCGAATTTGGGAATGACGCTGTCGAAGTCACCCTCGGAGGTCAGCCCGGTAAAGAACAGGTCCGAGGTCTCGACATCCTGCTGCTCGTAACGCAGCCCGACAGTCGCGGTAAAGCCCGGCGCAAAGTCCCAGTAGGCCTGACCAAAGATGGACCATTGCCTCTGGCTTTCGGCCAGGAAGGGGGCGCCTGAGAACTGGATATCCCGCTCGACATCGCGGAAGTAGAACCCGGCCGTGTAGTTGACCGGACCGTCGAACGCCGAACTGATCCGCAGCTCCTCGCTCCAGGATTCGGACTCGAAAATGGCCGGCGCCGCATTCTCCGTGTAAATGGAGCCATAGCCGGTCACCGACGTGATTACGCCGATCGGCGTTTCTATGTTGATCTCGAGAATACCTTCGTCGGTATTCGAATTGGTCCCGAAATCGGACGCGAAGGTCGCGCGCGTCAGCGCCGGGTCGAGATCGGTAAAGCCGGCGATCAGATTTGGCGAAATCGTGTTGTTCAGGCCAATATTCGCATCTTCGTGTTTGTATATGGCGATGATCTCGACACGGTCGGATGGCTGAAAGCTCGCGAGCACCCGGCCGCCGGTTATCTCTTCCGTATTCAGATCTTCACCCAGGAATTCGACCGGGAGGCCGAAAAACAGCGGCGTCAGATTGACGCCGTCGATGTAGCCGTCTCTATCGAACCGGTAAACAACGCCACGAACCGCGAACTTGCCCGCAACGACGGGGACGTTCACCATTCCGCCGAGATCGAAATTCGAGGAGCTGCCATCCTTGATCGTCGACCAGGTTCCGCTGAACGAAGCCTGAAAGTCCTCGTAGTTCGGCCGCCGCGAGCGGATATTGATCACGCCGCCGAACGACCCCTCACCCCATAACGTGCCTTGCGGACCACGGAGGACCTCGACCGCCTCGACATCGTAAAGGCCCGAATCGCGCTCGGCGAAAGTTCCGGTCGACTGGCTTCTGCCGGCGGAGATGATCCCGTCCGTGTAGAGCGCCACGGTTCCGACGTTTCCGACGTTTGAACCGAGCCCGCGGATCTGGACCTGACTGCCACCGCGCGAGAGGCTGGAGATCGCCAGGCTGGGAACGAGGCGCGATATGTCCTCCAAGCCGTCGGCCAAGGTACTCTCGAGCTCTTCGGCGTCGATAACCTTAATACTGATGGGTACCGTTTGAAGATCCTCTTCCCGCTTCTGCGCGGTTACGACGATGACTTCCCGCTCGGAATCATCCGCTTCGTCTTCCTGGGCAAGAGCAACCGAGAAGCCGCTCGCGCCTATCAGTACCGCCATCGCGGAAGGGGCCAGATATGCCCATTTTCTGCCGTTCACAACATCTCCCCTGCTACGCTTTTTGTAGATTTATTCGGGGCATTATGGACACTAATGAACGAATGGTCAATAGATTTGAACTCTGAGACATTTAAATGATATGGACGTGCAAAAGGCTGCGTTTCCGCACCCCATGGCCAACAGCCGACGCGGCAATCTCGCGGCCCTCTACCCTGTCATTCCCGCGCAAGCGGGAATCTATGTCGATGCCGGTTTGGATGCCCGTTTTCACGGGCATGACGGGAGGGGCGGAGCTCTACAGCTACGAGATTGCTTCGCTGCGCTCGCAATGACGAGCCGGATTAAATGCAAACTGCTTTATTCGGCCACCTTTGCCAGCGCCTCAGGCAATCCCGGAATATGCTCGGCACCGACGGGAACAATAAGCGAGGATCCTTCGAGCTTGTCGCCGATCGCCTCCGCGCGTCCGCCAAGGCATTCGGCCAGGAAGACTTCCGTAACGCCCCAGAAAGCGTTGACGTTTTCCTGCCGCTGGAAGCCGTGCCCCTCGTCCGGGAAACGGATATAGGTCACCGGTGCGCCCGCGGCATGCATCTTCTCGACAACCTCGTCGGACTGCGACGTCGGCACGCGCGAGTCCTGATCCCCCTGACCGATCAGGACGGGGTTTTTTGTCTGATGGGCAAACGTGACCGGCGATATCGACAGAAGGAACTGCCTGCCCTCCTCGGTGCGCGGGTCCCCGCCCATGGATTCCTCCATAAGCTCCGGGTCCCAATGCGGCATCGGGATTGACAGGTTGGACGGGCCGACAATATCGACACCGCAGGCGAAAACATCCGGCGTCATCGTCATGCCGACGAGCGTCGCGTATCCGCCATAGCTTCCTCCGGCGATCGCAATCCGGTCCGGATCGGCGATTCCCCGTGCCACGGCCCACGCGACCTGATCGAGCAGATCCTGATGCATCTTGCCGCCCCATTCACCGAACTTGGCATTCACAAAGGCCTTGCCGAAGCCGGCAGAGCCCCGGAAGTTCACATAGAGCGACCCATAGCCCCTGTTGCCCAACCAGTGAAGGAAAGGCCCGAAGGCATAAATGGCCCGCTCATCGCTGGGGCCGCCGTGAACCAGCATGACCATCGGTGCCGGCGCGTCCGGCTGGCCATCGCCATCCGGGTCCGAGCCCGGCGGCAGCATGTAATACGAGACGTATTCCAGGCCGTCATCCGACCGTATCGTAAAGGGATGCATGGGCTCGAAGTCCAACCCCGCAAGCTGCGGCGTCCCGACGAACAGCTTCTTGAGTTCGCGCGTCCCGCGGTCATAAACGTAGTAGGTATTCGGGCGGTTGGTCTCCATCAAACGAACGACCCAGACCGACCCGTCGCGCGACACATTCTCCATGTAAATATCGGCCGCGGGATTCACAGACGCCAGGAATTCGAAGTCCGCCGCATAGGACTGCTCGAGCGCGGTCCACTTCACCCGGTCCCAGGTCGCGGCGATGGCCAACGGTTCGCCGGTTTCCGGGTGATAGAGGACGTCTCCTATATCCACGCGCGGATCGATCGCTATTTCCGACTTGGCGCCGTTCGTAAGATCCATCCGCACCAGCGCGTTCGTGTCGCGGGCCTCGCTGTCGAAGCGATAGAGAAAGCGACCGCTATCGTCGATCATGAACGAATCCGTGTAGGCGGTCGCCCAAACGGCGGCCGTGTCTTCCGCCGACACGGATTCCAGTGGCGCCCAGGAGCCGTCTTCCGTCTCGGCGTAAAAATCCACACCGCCATCGTTCCGGAAACCCACGGCCACAACCGGCCTGAGCTGCCGATCAAGGAAGTAAGCCAGAATGCCGGGCCGGCTTTCGACGATCAGGTCCCTTTCGCCGGTCTCGAGGTCGAGCGAATACACGGCGGGCTGAGGCACGCCGGGAGGGCTGTCAGAAATGGCGATCTTCGAGGGATCACCGTCGTGCAGTTGTAGCAGCCGGATTGAACGCTCGGGATCGGGCGTCAGATTGCGCGCGTCGCCGGCGATGGTGTCCGCCACCCACAGATCCCAATGCTCGTCACCGTCATAGTCCTGCGGAAAGATCAGAAAGCGCCCATCCAGGCTCCATCGGTACATGACATTGCCCGAGACATCCGTCGCCCGCACGCCCCGTCCGCTGAAATTCGTCAACTGCCGCGCCGCACCGAGATCGTCGACCGGCGCAACAAAGTAATTCGGCGTGCCGTCGACCGGCGCCAGGTAAGCAACCCTTTTGCCGTCCGGACTGATGCGCGGCGCGGTAAAGCTCTCGCTGGTGAAAAAAAGCTCGAAGGGCAGCAGGGCGGGAGCATCCGCCTGGACATCCGAAGTCTCCGAAACCGGCTGCTGCGTCTGGGACTCCCCGCAGGCGGAAACCGCGATAAGCAAAGCACCGACGCCGCCAAACAGAACTTTCTTCATGATTTCCTCCGCGGGAACCTCTCCAACAAACCAGCTCAAAGGCATTCTAATAGACTGAATTGAACATACGTTCAATCATTTTGAACGTATGGATATCGACTGGTGGCCAAGCGGGTCCGGCACGCGTGGGAAGTAATCGAGGTCGCGCTTGTGCTTATAGGGCAAAGTCGCGAAGTCGAGCTGAAGCGCGCCGGGCGTTGCGACAAAAATCGTCTTGTCCGCAATCGGCTTGAACGCCTCGTAAAAATGTTGGCTGGATTTGACGGCGATGAACCGCTTGGTTGCCAGGTCGATTCCCAGCCCGGTGAAGGCATCCGGCGCGAAGGTCTGAGACCTTATGGATGTGATGACAACATCGATGCCGCCGGCTTCGACCCAGGCGGACGCTCCAAAGGGATATCTCGAGCCGGCGAGTTTGGTCTGGTCGTGATCGGCCTTGACGGCCCTCACCCGCACGTCCAGGTCCAGCGGTTCCCCGGAGCTGACGCCGCATTTGCCGCCAAGACGAAGCCGCAGCGTCGCGCCCACGCCCGCGTCGGCGCAAAAGGCGACAGCCACGGGATCCCAGAAGCAGCCGACGGCGGCGTTAGTCATCTCGCGATCCAGCATTGCCCGAAGCAGGCTGACATTGTCGCCCGGCGCCCCGCCGCCGGCGTTGTCGGCAACGTCGGCCAGCACGATGCGGCCCTCCTTCTCCTGCGCCTCTTTAAGGGCCTCATCGAGGTTAGGATAGCTTGGAAGAAGTTCCTCTCGTGCCGCGTAGAGGTTTCGCCCGATTTCCTCGGCGATACTCTGCCCGAGCTCCGCATTCCCGTCGGTGATGACTAGGGTTCTCGTGCCGGTCTCGGGCGTATCGCCCCACGGAAAGCCGTGTATGATCGCGGCCGACAAAACGCCTGCCCGATCTTCGCACTGGGTGAGCTGGGCGACGGTCTCCGACATCACCGGCGCCTCGGTGGGATAAAATCCGACCATCCGGCAGTCAAAAACCGATGTAACCGGCCGAATCTCGCCGTTCGCGGCCCGCAGGCAGATATCAAGGAGCTCTGCCGCGCGTTCCTTGTAGTCCGTATGCGGATAGTGCTTGAGAAGGACCAGAGCGTCCGCCGCCGAAAGCATCTCATCGGTCATGTGGCAGTGCGGGTCGAGCAGCGCACCGATCACAGCATCAGGAAAACGCCGCCGGAGTCTGGCGAGTACATCGCCTTCGCAGTCCAGGCACTCGGTCGACACCATCGCACCGTGAAGATGCAGGAGGATAACGTCTGCGTCCGGAGGCGCGCCGTCGACAATCTCGTCGCGCAGCCCCTCGTAGACCGCTTGCACCGCGGGTCCCGACGGCTGCGCGCGGGCGAAGAGACCTTCACAGAAGTCCGCATCGCTTGATTCAGCCAGCGACCGCCATTGGCGTGCCACGACCCCGTCCAGCCCCTCGCACGCGGCGCTTGTGTCGCCACGAAAGACACCGCCTTCCTCGAACGCCGCGGCGCCGGTCAGAAGTGGCGCAAAGGTATTCGTCTCCGTTCCGAGCCCCGCGATAAAGATGCGCATCGAGTCTCCCCTGCCTTCGCCCAGACCTTGAAGAGCCGCCCCATGGGCCGTGAGCGTCATCGTCTCGGCTCCGGTGCCTGATCGGAATCCACGATCAAGTGGTCGACGCCTTCAAACAGCCGCACTTCCGCCAGACATGGAAATCGGGATAGCCATACTCGACGATTTGAACATAAAGTAGAAAAATTTCTTTCTATGGTCAACGCGCGGCGTTATGCGGCAACGGCCCCCGCCAACAATCGAAGGCACGGAAAGACAGACCCGCCGAAGACCGCCGGGCCTTATGCTACCACACAGAGAAATTCCGCAATATTTGTAGAAGATTGAAGCAGCTCGCCTACGACGTCGGGCGATGATTGGTCACCGCTTAGACTCGGATGTCAGCGACTTCGTCAGCAGGCCGACAAAATAGTCGGTCACTTCATCCATGCCACGCCCCGAAGAGCCGATCCAACGGGGAATCCAATTGAAGGCGCCCATGACGAACCGGGCGGAAAGCTCGGCATCGCAGGGCTCGATACTGCCGTCTGCCACGCCCTGCGAGACCCACTCTTCAACCTGCCGGTTCGCTTTGCGCAAGCGCTTTTGCAGGCTGCTGCGGCGCGACGGATTCTCGATCGCATCGATCTCATTCAACAGCGCCGAAGCCTGGGGGTGAACAAAAGCTTCGCTACGGACATAATGGCAGATCTTTTCCAGGCCCGTCTTGCCCTTTTCCTCGGCTTCGCGGGTGGCCTCGTCGATTTCATCCAGCGCAAGAGAATAAGCTTCGTAAAGCAGATCGTTCTTGTTTTTGACATAGTAGTAAAGCGCGGTCTTGGTAAGCCCAAGACGCTCCGCGACATCGTTGAGAGACGTCGCATGATACCCCTTTTGATTGAAGAGCGCCGACGCTTCGGCCAGAACGGCTTCCTTCTTAAGCCTGATCTGAACTTGCTGCGCCTTGCTCCACGCCAGATTTTTTCGCATGCCGATTCAACCCACCCTGGATGCTGCGATAGCGTTCAATCTAGCTGAATCTCCGGTAAAGTCCATCGACTTACCCTGATCGACGCTGTGCTCAAACAAGCCGGCTCTCAGGCCCAAGGCCGGGAGGCGCCGTCAATGGCCAGGGGTTTGTTTGTTCCCAGATACGGGCAAGCCGAAGCGCGAGATCGTCCCGATGGCGACGGACATTTATCAGAAGACCGATGGGCAGGCCATCCGACGAGACCCCGGCTGGAACCGAGATGGACGGGTTCCACGCGATGCTGGCAAGCGCGGTAAAGGGCTCCCCATTCGTATGGCTCGCGTCTTTGCCGGCAATCACGGTGGGCAGCGGCCCTTCGGCCGCGTAGGGAACGCAGCAGGCCGTGGGCGTCATCAGGACGTCGGCCTCGCGGAAGAAGGCAGCCGCCTCCTTTTCCACGCGCATGACCATTTCTCGAAATCGTCGAAGCTCTTCGTTGCCGCGATAGGCATACTGCTCGATAAAGCGGCGTGGCCCTGGGCTGATCTCGTCGATCCTGTCCGGAAGAATACCCTCATACTCGAACCGACGCCGCAACTCGACCGCCGCAAGCGCGTTCCAGGCCTCATACGCATTGGTCCACCGGGAGCGGTCGGTCTCGATCACCAGCCCGGCAGCTTCCGCCAAGCGATGGGCCGCCTGCTCGCAGACCGCCGCGACTTCGGGCTCAACGGGAGCGAAACCCAGATCCACCGACCAACTGGCCCTGAGCGCGGCGACGTCCAGTTGCTCCATGCTGTCTTCAAACGATACCGATGCCGCCGGCAAGGTCATCCGATCGCAATCGTCAGGGCCCGAGACCACATCCAGATACCGCGCCGTCTCGGCGACGCTTGCCGTAATCGCACCCGGGCAGGACGTGTCGGCGAACCCATCGGCACGTGGGATGCGGCCAAGGCTCGGTTTCAGACCGACCATTCCGGTGAATGCGGCGGGGCATCGGATCGATCCCAGGCCGTCGCCACCGGTCGCAATCGGTACCATGCCCGCGGCAACGGCGGCGGATGACCCTCCCGAGCTGCCGCTGGGCGTGCGCTCAAGATTCCAGGGGTTCCGCGTGGTGCCGTGAAGCAATGTGTGGGTCACGCCGTCGAGCCCGTATTCCGCCGTCGCCACCTTACCGATCATGATGGCGCCGGCACGCCGCAGGCGCGCGATCTGAGGCGTGTCGGAAGAGGCGAACGGTGCATCCCTCGCCATCAGGGAGCCGTTGCGCGTGGGCATCCCGATGCATGTGTCGCGCAAATCCTTCACCGCCACCGGCACCCCTGCGAAGGGCGGTGCCGGCTCACCGTACCCAAAGCGCGCATCGAGAGCCTCGGCCGCCGCCATCGCCCCATCCGCGTCGACAAAGACAAACGCATTGATCGGTCCGTCCAGACTGGCGATGCGGTCCAGACACGCCGCAACCTGAGCCCGCGCCGTCGTCCGGCGGTCGCGCACAGCTTCGGCAATCTCGATGGCACTACAAGGTTCGGGATGGGACATTGGCGTCTCCAATCTATAGATATTCAAATTTACTATACAATAGTTCAAATTTCTATACTTTGACGTCGAAAGCTATGAGATCACCATG
>JAKSBY010000779.1 GCA_022360855.1 Sphingomonadales bacterium
CGAGCGACCGGTCGAGCATATCAACGCCTACTACCGGCCCGACCTCTACCAGCTCAACCTCAACCTCTCGCGGGTCCATGGCGACGAGGTCAATACCTGGGCCGCGCACCACTAACGGATGGCGCTGTGCTCCCGTGCTTCGACAAGCTCAGCACGAACGGGGTTGGAATTCCGTTCGTGGTGAGCTTGTCGAACCATGAACGGCCGACATGCCGTCGCCACCAGCTTCCTTACATTAGTACATCCTTGAGTGCCGCCATGCGGGCGCCGGGCTTGGTGGACTCGTAAAGCCTCGGGGCCTCGGGCTGTGTGAGCCCGTCGTGGCCCTTCGTCCATGCGGGCAGGACCCAGCGTAGCCTGTCGTGCGTATCGCGCGGCGGGGCGGCCAGGGCCTCTGTGAACAAGGCGCGGTGCTCCGGCGCCGCCTGCAGATGCGCGATCAGTTCCTCCTGCAGCCGCGCCGGCTCCAGAGCGGCCCGGTCGGTCGGGATCACCGCCGCCGCGCGCTCGTCGTACCACGGCCAGAACAGCGCGCGGCCGCGCACGAATCGCCAGCCCGCCAGCAGATGTCCGCCTGCCGCTTGCGGGGTGAGGTCGGGGAAGTAGCGCTCTTGATAGTCATCGCGGCCCTGTGGCAGCAGTGCATCGGCGAGGACGGTCCGGCCGACGCGCGGCCCGAGCCGGTCGCCGAGATCGCCGGCGACCGCCGCCGAATGGCCGAACGCCAGGATGTCGACGCCGTCGGCCGTCACGGCGTCGAGGGCCTCGGCCAGCGCGGCACCGGTCCCCCCGAGGCTGCCGCCCGCGCCCGTCACCCCGGAAGCGCCGTGGGCGGGGAGATCGGGTGCGATGACCGTGTGCGTCTCGGCGAGTTCGGCCAGCTCTTCTGCTAGAGCGCGCCCGGAGAAGCCGATATCGTGCAAAACGACGAGCGGCCGGCGACCGCGGTCTGGACCGCAGCGCAGATGAATCTGGCTGCCCGCCACGTCGACATAACGCCGCGCCAGTCCGCCGCCGTCGGGAAAGCGAAAGGCGGTGTCGATTTCCGCACCGCCATCCTCGGCGGCCCGCAGGATTTCCAGCGCTTTGGCGAGCGCGTCCTCGCGGTCCCTGCCCCGATAGACGGTGATCGTCTCGGGCGGTTCGGGCAGGCGATCGAGATGGGCATAGAGCGGGTCCGGCGGCGCCGCCATGATGGTGAGCGGCGCGGTCGCGCCCTCGAAGACCGTCTTCTTGTCAAAGGCAAAGGCGGCGCGGTAGGGCGCGCGGTAGTCATTGCCTACGGCCAGCATGTCCATGAGCTGCTCATGGGCGTCGCCCGGCCCGTAGACGTCATAGATCATGCGCGTCCCGGCCTCGGCCTTGTACCAGGGGAAGAACAGGGTCTGCTCGCGGATGCGCGCCCAGGCCCAGGCCAGATGCGCGCCGTCCCAGGAGGGCAGAATCTCGGGCAGGTAATGGGCAAGGAAGTCGGCGCGCTCCTCCTCGCCCATCATGGCGAAACCGTTGGCCACGGCCTGCGTAACCCGCTCCGGAAACAGCCGCGCCATGCAGGCCGCGGTGGCGGCCCCGGTATGAAAACCGTAGAAGGCGGCGCGGGAGACGCCGATGGCATCGAGGAACGCAGCCAGCGCCTCTGCGTAATCCGGGATCGTCGGGTCTTCGAGCGGCAGGGGGTCGGACAGGCCGTTGCCCGGCGTGTCCGGCGCGATCACGGTGAAGTAGGTGCTCCAGGCCTCGATCAGCGGCAGATACTCCGCCGACGAGCGCGGCGACTGGTGGACCAGCACCAGAGGCGGCCCATTGCCGGCCAGGCGATAATGCACCTGGCGCGCGCCCACGGTGGCATAGCGGCATCTGATCATGGCATCAGGCGACGGTCTTGTCGGCCATCAGGGCGTCGATCTCGCTATCGCTCAGGCCGGTCTCCCGGAGGACCTCGCGGGTCTGCTGGCCGGGCCCGGGAAGGTCGCGGCGGGCGCCGAAGCGGGCGCCGGCCATCTCCAGGGGCAGCGCCGGCAGCCTGGTCTTGTCATCGCCCGGAATGTTGAGCTCCACCAGGCCACTATCGGCGTTGACATGGGGGTCGTCAAACAGGTCCTCGGGCCGGGTGATCGGCGCGAAGGGCAGGCCGGTATGCTCCAGCCGCTCCATGAGTTCGGCCTTGGTGAAGCCTTTGAAGAGCGCGCGGACAACCGGCAGGATCCGGTCCCGTTGTTTCACCCGCTCGGTATTGGTCCTCAGGCCCGGGTCGTCGCCCAACGTGCCGACATCGAAGGCGGCGCAGAACTTCTCCCATTGCGTGTCGCTGACCACGCCGACAAAGACCTGCTGGCCATCACCGGTTTCGAACACATCGTAGATGGCCCAGGCGGAGATGCGCACGGGCATCGGCTTGGCCGCCTCGCCGGTGACCGCATATTGCGCCATATGCTGGCCGACCAGGAAAACGGTGCTTTCGAAAAGCGAGCTCTTGACCTGCTGGCCGCGGCCGGTGCGCCGGCGTTCCTCGAGCGCGGCCAGAATGCCGATGACGCCGAACATGCCGCCGACGACGTCGATGACGCTGGAGCCGGCCCGAAGCGGCTTGCCCGGCGGCCCGGTCATATAGGCCAGCCCGCCCATCATCTGTGCCACCTCGTCGAGCGCGGTGCGGTGTTCATAGGGCCCCGAGAGGAAGCCTTTCTCGGAGCAATAGATGAGCCGCGGGTTGTCGGCCGCCAGGTCGTCATAGCCGAAGCCCAGCTTTTCCATGGCGCCGGGCCGGAAGTTCTCCACCACCACATCCGCGTCGGCGATCAGCCGTTTGGCGATGGCCTTGCCGGCCTCTGATTTCATGTCGATGCAGATGGACCGCTTGTTGCGGTTATACATGGGGAAATAACCGGCGCCCGATCCGACGAGCTTGCGGGTCTTGTCGCCCGAGATCGGCTCGATCTTGATCACGTCGGCGCCGAGATCGCCGAGGATCAGGCCAACCGCCGGGCCCATCACCATATGGGTGAACTCGATGACCCTGAGGCCCGCGAGCGGCAGCTCGTCAGCGATCGAATCGGATTTTGTCACGCCCTGCCACCCTCATGCGGGATGTCCCCGTGCAGTCGTCGATCCCCTCTCGACATTTCTCCCTACTCCACTATATTTAAAACATCGTTTGTTATATCATTAATACATTAAGGTGAAACGATCAACGGCGAATGGTGATGAGCGGAATCGACGTGGAAATCAGCGAGGTCGGCCCGCGTGACGGTCTGCAGAGCATCAAGAGCATTATGCCGCTTGCCGCCAAGAAGGCGTGGATCGATGCGGAGGCGGTGGCCGGCGTTCCGGAAATCGAAGTCGGCTCCTTCGTGCCCACCAGGCTTCTGCCGCAGCTTGCGGATACCGCCGAGATGGTCGCCCATGCGCGCACGATCCCCGGGCTTACGGTCGCCGTCCTGGTGCCGAATCTGAAAGGCGCGGAGAACGCCATCAAGGCGGGCGCGCACAAGATCTCGATCCCGGTTTCGGTCAGCGAGACCCATTCGCTCAGGAACGTTCGCCGGACGCATGCGCAGATGATCGACGAGGTGCGCAACATTGCTGCTCTCGTGGCTAATCAGCCGCAAGGGGTGCGCCCGAAATTCGAGGCCGGGCTGTCGACGGCCTTTGGCTGCACGCTCGAAGGCCCGGTGTCCGAAGACAAGGTGGAGGAACTGGCGGTGGCCGCCATGGCGGCGGGCGCC
>JAKSBY010000323.1 GCA_022360855.1 Sphingomonadales bacterium
CGAAGGCCAGGGTATGGGCGTGGCCGCGCACCGCAGCTTCCTGACCTATGTGGCGGCCGTGGTGCGCGTGGCGGTGGACGAGGCCGGCGAGCTGACCATCCCGCGCATCGACTATGCGGTCGATCTCGGCCGGGTGGTCAATCCGGACCGGGTGCGGGCGCAGGTGGAAGGCGGCGCCATCTACGGCCTGTCGCTGGCGCTCTACAGCGAGATCACCGCCGCAGAGGGCCGAATCCAGCAGGGCAATTTCGACGACTACCAGCTGGCACGGATCGACATTGCGCCGGAGACTCATGTGCATATCGTCGAAAGCGACGAGGTGCCGACTGGCATCGGCGAGCCGCCGGTGCCGCCCCTGGCGCCGGCCTTGACCAACGCCATCCACGCGGCGACCGGCAAACGCATCCGTCGGCTGCCGATCGGCGACCAACTGCGGGTTTGAGTCACAAATGCGATAAGACGAGCGGTTCGCGCGACAAAGCGACGCCGGAGGCGCGCTTGAGTTGCTAAGCTCCCGAATGGGGAAGCGCTCCATTGGGGAGGCCAAGTCATGGTGACTTTGACCGTGAACGGCAGCCGGCATGGATTCGACGGCGACGAAGGCATGCCGCTTCTGTGGTATCTGCGTGAGAATCTCAATCTGAAAGGCACGAAATTCGGCTGCGGCATCGCCGAGTGCGGCGCCTGCACCGTTCTCATGGACGGCAGCGCGGTCCGCGCCTGCAGCGTTCCCATGGCCGCCGCCGACGGGGCCGAGATTACCACCATCGAGGGCCTGGCCGCCGGCGGAGAGCTGACCGCGGTGCAACGGGCGTGGGTGGAGCTCGATGTGCCGCAATGCGGCTACTGCCAGGCCGGCCAGATCATGGCGGCCACCGACCTCCTGAACCAGGTGCCGACACCCACCGACGCCGAAATCGACGCTCTCATGACCAATATCTGCCGCTGCGGCACCTATACGCGCATCCGCGCCGCCATCCACCGCGCCGCCGAGCTCGGGAGGGACGAGGCATGAGCACAGCTCGGACAACGACCTCCACGCGTCGGGATTTCATCAAATTCGCGGCGCTCGGCGGCTCCCTCGTCGTCGCCGCGCCGCTTGCCGGCCTTCCGCGCCGGGCGCGGGGCGACGAAGCCGACGGCGCCATCGGCTTTTTCATTCGCATCGATGCCGATAACAG
This sequence comes from Sphingomonadales bacterium, assembly GCA_022360855.1. Classification (GTDB taxonomy): domain Bacteria; phylum Pseudomonadota; class Alphaproteobacteria; order Sphingomonadales; family JAKSBY01; genus JAKSBY01. The sequence goes on from JAKSBY010000323.1 coordinate 1,182, forward strand.
CGTCGTCATCGGCTATCCCAACCCCGAGATGGGGCAAGGGGTGGCAACGTCGCTGCCCATGCTGGTCGCCGAGGAGCTCGACGCGGACTGGTCGCGGGTGACGGCCACGCAGATGCCGCTTGCGATCTCGCGCAACGACGACGGCAGCCTGCGCTGGACCCATGTCGGCCAGGGCGCCGGCGGCAGCACCAGCATCTCCGGGCACTGGCAGGCGCTGCGCCAGGCCGGCGCCGTGGCAAGAAAGCTCCTCCTCCAAGCAGCCGCCAACCGCTGGGATGTGCCGGAGGCCGAGCTGACGACCTCCGACAGCCGGGTGCGCCACGCCGCGTCGGGGAGATCTGCAGCCTATGGCGACCTCGCTGCGGACGCCGGCCGACAGACGCCGCCTGAGGGGGAGGTCCCGCTCAAGCCGCGGCAGGATTTCAGAATCATCGGCACGCCGCAGCCCCATAAGGATCTGGAGAAGATCGTCACCGGGCAGCCGCTCTACGGCATCGACGCCGAGATGGACGGCATGCTGCACGCGGTGATCGCCCGCTGCCCCTATTTCGACGGCGAAGTGAAGACGCTCGACGACAGCGCCGCCCGCGCCGTGGATGGCGTGCGGGATATCGTCAAAATCGACCGCCCGCCGCTCGGCGAGCCGTATACGGTCCTGGCGGCCGGAGTTGCGGTCGTGGCTGACAGCCTGTGGGCCGCCTTGAAGGGACGGGAGGCGCTGAAGATCGAATGGGACCGCGGCCCGCATGCGGACGAATCGTCCGCCGGCCTGGAGCGCCACTGCGCCGAGCTTCTGCAAGGCGCAGGCCAGATCGTGCGCGACGACGGCGATCTCTCGTCGGCCATGGACGGAGCGGCGGAGACCTTCGAGGCAACCTATTGGGTGCCCTACGTCTCGCATGCGACGCTGGAGCCCCAGGTCTGTGTCGCGCATGTGTATGACGGGGGCTGCCGCATCCTGGGGCCTATCCAGATGCCAGCGGCGGCGCAACGCATGGCCAATCAACTCACTGGCATCGACCGCCTCAGCATCGATGTACAGATGACGCGCCTCGGCGGCGGCTTCGGACGGCGGCTTACAGTGGACTACGTGGCCGAGGCCGTTCTGGTGTCGCAAGCCGTCGGCGCGCCCGTCAAGGTCCAGTGGACCCGCGAAGACGACCTGAAGCATGACCGCTACCGGCCCGGCGGCCTGCACCAGCTCAAGGCCGGGCTGGACGACGACGGCGCGCTTGTCGCCTGGACCCAACGCCTGGCGAGCCCGTCGAAATACTATCGCCGGCCGAACATGACCGATGACCGGCTCTGGCAGGCCGAACTCTATCCCGATGACTTCCCGGCGCAGCTCGTCCCGAATTTCCGCCTGGAGTATTTCCCGGCGCAATCGGGCGCGCCGCGGGATTCCTGGCGGGCGCCGGCACACACGGCCAACGCCTTCGTGATCCAGAGCTTCCTGGACGAAATCGCCACGGCGCGCGGCGAGGACCCCCTCGCCTTCCGCCTGCGGCTGTTGGGCGAAAGCCGCGATATGGACTACGGCAATCACGGCGGCCCCACCTTCAACCCGGGGCGGCTGGCTCATGTGCTCAGCCTGGCGACGGAGAAGGCGGGCTGGGGCACGCCGCTTCCGCAAGGCCACGGCCGCGGACTGGCGTGTCATTTCACCTTCGGCGGTTACGCCGCCCATGTGGTGGAAGCAGCCGTCGACGGCGACGGCGCCTTGCGCGTTCTCAACGTGGTCACCGCGGTGGATATCGGCATCGTGGTCAATCCCAACCACGTGCGCGCCCAGATGGAAGGCGGCGTCTGCGACGGACTTTCGACGGCGCTGGATCAGGAGATCACGATCCGAGACGGGCGCGTGGAGCAGGAGAATTTCGACACCTACCGGATGATGCGCATCAACGGATCGCCGGCGGCCATCGAAACCCACATCGTGGGCAGCGACGCCGAGCCAAAGGGCATGGGGGAGATCGGCATCCCGCCTCTGGCGCCGGCGCTCGTCAACGCCATCTTTGCCGCCACCGGCAAGCGCATCAGGCGGCTGCCGATCGGCGATCAACTGCGGGCATAAACCTGGCTCTTCACCGCCGCTTATTTGCAGATCGGCAACGCTTTAGCTGCTATCCTCGCCGGGGTGTTCCACGCTGAGGTCCGATCGGTGACGGGTTATACGGCAGAAGATAGCGGCGCGGTGTCGAGAGACCGGCATTTTCTGACTTCGCTTTCACGCCGCCATCTGCTGGCGCTTCCACCGGCGATCATTGCCGCACTGTCCTTGGCAAGCTTCCCGTTTCTCGGATGGGCCCTGGCACTCGGTTTGGGACTCTATGCCATTGTTCTCTACCGGCGCCGGGACATCTGGATCGCCGCCCTGCCGGCCATGCTGCCGGTGCTCGACCTCACCATGTGGAGCGGGCGGTTTTTCTGGACCGAATACGATATCTTTCTGCTGGTCACGCTCACGGTCCTGATCCTGCCGCGGCCTGTGCCACAATCCCAACCGACCACAAATGACCGGCGCTTGCGGCTCTCGCCCATTGTGATCCCCTCGCTGATCGGCCTGTCGGTCGTCATCAGTACCGCCATTCAGCTCGTGCCCTGGCCATCGTTCGAGTTGGACAGTTTTTCCGACTACAAATCGCCGTTCAATTCGCTTCGCGTTGCCAAGGGTTTCCTTTGGGGATTGGCGTTCTCGCCCTTTCTTCTCGCCCAGCTGCGGCGGTCGCGCGATCGGACCATCCGCCTGTTTCTTATCGGCATTCTGATCGGGATGGCGGCCACCGGGCTTGCGGTGATTTGGGAACGCGGCGTCTTCGCCGCCATCTGGACCGGCCAAGGGATCTACGGCGTTATGGGGCGTTTGTTGGACACCTCGACCAGCTATCGCGTAACCGGCTTGTTCTCGGCGATGCATGTCGGCGGCACGTCGATCGACGGCTTTCTTTCAATGACTTTGATGCTGTCTATCCCCGCCTGCGTCTACGCACGGAAATGGCAGGACGCCATCCTCGCGGCCATCGCACTCGGCCTTGGTCTATACGCCGCCTTGTTCACCTTCTCCCGTGGTCTTTACGCCGGGCTCTTCGTCGGCGGCATCCTTGCCGTCATTTTGATTCTGCGGCGCGAGGGCCGGGGTGAAGGGCATCAGGCCATGCTCATGGGCTTCGTTTTCTTCCTGTTCGGAGCCGTTCTCGCTTGGTCGGCCTTCGGCATCGGCGGTTATCAGGCGCTGGTATCGACGGTCCTGGCGGTTTCGGGAATCGTTCTGGTCAGCCTCTATAAGAGGCACGCGCGCTTCCCCATTGGCAGCTTCCTCACCGGCGCCATCCTGCTGGTGGCCGGCCTCGGTATCCAGGACGCCATCGCCGAGAGCAAGTGGCAGGGCGCGACCTTTGTCGAATCCCTGCTCTACTCGGTTCTGCTCGTCGCCGGGCTCGCCGCCTTTGCGGTGGGGGCTTTCAAGAGCCGAACACTCGTCAAGCTGCCGACCCCGCTCGCAAGGTTTCTGCCGATGCTGTTCCTGGCCCTGGTTGTAGCCCTGCCGACGGCAAGCGGCTATCGCATGACCGCGCGCGGCAGCAGTTCATTCACGGACTTTTTGGGCCGGATCGGGCATTGGTGGGAGTCGGCCCAGTTGATGGAACCGTCTCTCGGCACGCAGCTTTTCGGCGCCGGGGTGGGAAGCTACCCGCGCCTTTACCACTGGGCTAACTTCGATAGGTCGAATCTGGTCACCTACGGACTCGGCTCCGAGGCGGGCGAGCGGCAGGAACGCAAATTCCTGCGCCTGAAATCCGGAGATTTCAGCATCGTTCAAAGGCTGCCGGTACGGCCCCACAACAACTATCGGCTCGAGTATCGCATCAGAGGCGGAGGAGAGGGTGCCCAACTGCTCGCCAAATTCTGCGAAAAACACATTCTCTACAGCGACCGCTACGTGCCGAATTGCGTCATTAAGCGTTTCCGCACCGCCGAACCCAACGAATGGCAGTCCGGACAGGCCGACTTCGACAGCGGCACCCTGGGTGACGCCGGCTGGACCGGCTGGCCGGTCAATATCATGATCTATGCCGTGGGCCCACCGGTTGTTGACGTCGACTATATCCGCGTCTTCGACTCAGCGGGCCGGGAGATAACGGCGAACAGTGGCTTCGACGACAATATGGACCGCTGGGTCTTCATTCGCGACTTCGAGCATCTCGACTGGCACGTCAAGAACCTCTTCCTCCATTTCTTTCTGGAACAGGGTCTTTTCGGCGCCTTTGTCGTCGCCCTGGCGGTCGCGGTGTTTCTGCTTGCCCAGTGGCAGGCGTATCGGCACGGGTCGCGGATGTCGGTCGGCCTGATTACGGCAATGATGGCCGTGATGGTGGTCGGCCTGTTCGGCACGGTCGTGGATAATCCACGCGTGACCACCCTGTTCATGCTCGTTCTCGTGGCCGGGCTGCTGCGCACAGATGGCGTCATTCAACCGATCGCCGGCGGAGCAAAGACAGAGCCACCCGGGCCGGAACCGAAGTGAAGATTCAAGTCCGCCTAGA
>JAKSBY010000654.1 GCA_022360855.1 Sphingomonadales bacterium
CGACCGCCACCATGGCCGCGTATTTTTCCGGGTTGTAGCCGTAGACCTCGAGCATGGCCGCCTGGTTGGCGCCGCCGCCGATCCAGCTTCCGGCCAGCGTTGCCAGCCCGCGCCAGACCGCGTCGATGCCCTCGCCGCCGACGGTTTCCGGGCTGATCAGCGACATCAGGATCACCGCCACGGGCCCGCCGACGACGATGCCGACGACGGCGGTGAAGAACATGATCAGCGCCTTGGGCCCGAGATTGACGAGACCCTTGAAATCGATGCTGAGGGTAAGGAGCACCAGGCTGGCCGGCAGAAAGTAGTTCTTGGCCACGGTCCAGAGCTCGGACTCTTTCGACGAGATCACCCCGAAGCTGTTCAGGAGCGACGGGATCAGGTAGCAGACCAGGATGGCGGGCACGAAGGTATAGAACTTGTCCCAGCGTCCGCCCAGGCTGCGCGTATAGAACACGCCGCCCAGAACGAGCGACAGCAGGCCGAAAACAATGGCGTCATTCGCAATCAGTGGTGTGTTCACGTCGGTCCTTCCCCAGAGGAGCGAAGCAGACCAGGGGCTCGGGGGCCTGCTCCGCTGTCGCCTTATCTTTTTCTGACGCGCCGCCCGCGGCCGCGGGCAGAACGGGCTCGAACGTCTCGCCCAGCACATGGTGCGCGTACCAGGCAAGCTCGGTGTTGATCTTAAACAGCCGGTAGGACGGCCGTCTATAACCGTGCGGCTGGTCCGGCGCCACGTAGAGCTCCGTCTCGGCGCCGGCGTCCTTGACGCCGCGATACATCAGGATGGATTGTGTGGGCGGTACGCGGATGTCGCTTTCCCCGACGAAGAACAGCGTCGGCGTGGTCACCCGCCAGGCGTCTTTCAGGGGCGAATGTTTGGCGTATCGCTTCAGCGGCGCGCGCCTTTGCCAGGGCGTGCCGCCGAACCAGGGGGTTCGGTTGTATCGCGTATCGCTCTCGCCATACATGGACATCCATTCGGCCGCCCCGGCGCCGGAGGAGGCGGCCTTGAACCGCCCGGTCACGGTGATGAGCTTGTTGGTCATATGGCCGCCAGCGCTCCAGCCCATCTTGATCAGCCGCTCCGGGTCGGCGAGGCCGCGGTCGATCAGCGCGTCGATGCCGTCGAGCACGTCCCGGTGCGCGTTCCTGAAGTAGCCGCCGACCATGTCGCGCATGAAGGCATCGCCATAGCCGGTGCCGCCGCGATGGTTGGGCAGCAGCACCCCATAGCCCTGGCCGGCAAGGACGGGCACATAGCGGCTGACGTTCCACGACCCGAACTGGGCTGACGAGCGCGGCCCGCCATGAGTGATGGTGACGAGCGGAAAGGGCCGTCCGTCCTCGTGATCGAGGGGATAGACGAGCAGCCCCTCGATCGGCGTTCGGTCGCGCGCGCGCCAGCGAAATACTTCCTGCCGCGGCAGCCGGAAGCGCCCCGGCCAGTCGGCGTATTCATCGGTCGCGGGCCGGAAGCCGGCCTCGCCGGCGCGCATGACGTGGACGTCGCCCGGATCGGCTTGGGTCGTGATCAGCGCCACATGCGTATCGGCGCCGGGACGGTAGGACCAGCCCCTTACGGCGTGCTCGCCGTCGGTGATCCGTGTCAGGCTGTCGTCCGCAAGGCTGTAGAGAAACAGTTCCGTGCGCAGCCCAATGTTACCGAGAATAAAGAGCCCGTCGCCCTTTGTAGTCCAGGTGAAATCGAGCACCTCCATGGGCGTATCGGGCAACAGCAGCCGCGGCTCGGTTTCACCGACCGCCTGAACGAAGAGGTTGTCTTCGTAGTAGGGGTCGCCCTTGGCGTTGACCGTGGCGATATAGGCGAAGCTTTGGGTGTCCGGCGAAAGCCGGGCGCGTGCTTCGTAATAGGCGTTTTCCGTGAGCCGGGCTTCTGCGCCGGTCGCAAGATCGTGCAGCCACAGATCTCCCTCGTGCCGGTCGTCCCTGAGCCCGCCGGCCGCGCGCAGATAGATGATCTTCGATCCGTCGCG
>JAKSBY010000773.1 GCA_022360855.1 Sphingomonadales bacterium
CGTATTCCCGGCACTCAGAAGCTCCTCCCGCTCGCGGCATTGGTTGCCGTCTTATCGATTTCGCTGTTGGGCTCCGCCGCCGCCCAGTCCAACATAGACCCGGAGCTTCTGCGCCAGCTGCAAAGGGCTCAAGAAAGCGGACCTGTGGTCCAGCCGTCGCCGCTGGATTCGGCCCGTCAGGCCCCGGAGGCTACGCTCACTGCCGAACAACAAGCGGCCCTGCTGATGCAGGAGGAGCCGGAGGATGTGGTTTTTTCCCGGTTGGAGCGGGACTACGCCAAGCGTCTGGGTATCGAATTGCCGGACCGGCTTTCCCCGGAAGAGTATGAAGACTTGGCCAACGAAGAGGAAAGTATCCGAACGATCTCGCAGTTCGGCTACGACCTGTTTCAAGAACCCGCGGCGCCCACCCAGCTTTCTACCGGCCGAATCTCGGAAAACTACATTCTTGGCGTGGGTGATGAACTTGTCGTCGCCTTCCAAGGAGGAACCGAGCGTACCGTTGTGACGAGGGTCGATCGCGAAGGGCGCGTCATTCTGCCCGATATTCGCCCGATCAATGCAATTGGCCGGCGTTTCGGCGACTTCCGCCGGGAACTGGAAGACCAGGTCGCCCAGGCATTGCTGGGCACGCAGGTCTATGTTTCGCTGGGGTCCGTTCGACAGATTTCGGTGTATGTCCTGGGCGAGGTTGAAAAGCCCGGTGTCCGCCAGGTCACAAGTCTGGCAACGCCGCTCGAGGTCCTAACGCACGCGGGCGGCATCAAGAAGAGCGGCAGTTTGCGGAACATAGCCATTGTCAACAACGGCGATCGCCAGAACTTTGATGTATACGAACTCCTTAGCTCGGGCGCCGGAGCTGATATTCAACTATCGGACGGCGCGCGGATCATCGTTCCCCTGATCGGCGAAACATCTGCAGTTTTTGGTCATGTAAAGCGACCGGGCATCTATGAGTTGTCTGAAAATCGCGACCCGCGGTCGGCCGCTTCGATGGTGGCCCTGGCCGGCGGAACCATTCGGCCCAGAGGATACGAATTCCTGGTCAACCGCGTGGCGGAGGACGGCCGGCAGACCGTGACCAGCCTGAACAGCCTCGATGAAACAATGGCGTTCGGGGACATTCTCATCGCCCGGGTACGCCGCGATGTCCGCATCGGACAGGTCGATCTTGTTGGGCATACAACGGTGCCGGGCCCGCGGTCGCTCGACGCGGCACCAACGGTCGCGTCGTTGATCAGCGACAGCGATGTATTGGCGCTTGGGCCGTATCTTTTGATGGCGGTCTTGCAGACCACCGACGACGCCTCACAATCGCGCATATTCCAACCAATCAATCTCAAAGACGTCCTGGACGGGAAAACGGACATCCCGCTTAAGAATAACGACCGCCTTATCGTCCTCGGCGAGCAGGACGTTGCCTTTTTGTCTGTCGAAGAGATTCGCAACGTCATCATCACCGGCCGCGCGGAGTTCGGCACCAATATTCGCCGCTGTCCGGCTCTCGTCGCGCTTGGCGAGGTAGTCGCCCAAAGCACGTCCAGCCGGTTTGCCCCTGTCATTCGGAACATCTTTGTTTCCAGCACCGCCGAAGAGGTGGCCGAGGCCGAAGGTGCAGGCGGGACCGAAACCGGCAACCAGCCGGGAGTCGTCGAAGAAGCCGAAGTTGAGGATGTTGCTTTGGCCGAGCGGTTCTGCCCGAGCATCTACAGAAACTATCCAGAGATCTTGCCTTTCGTTCTCGAGCACGCGGTCGCCCTCGCCGGTGCCGTCCGCCGGCCCGGAGTGTATCCGGTTGCGGGCAGCAGTGCGCTCAACCCGCTGATCAGCGGCGCCGGCGGCTTTGCAAACGACGCCGACCTGGCGAATGTGGAAATCCAGTCGCACAACCCGAATGTCGCGTCGACTCTCCGGCAAGAACGTCGATACTACGACCTGACCAGCGTGGATGCCGCAGGCGTGAACGTTGTGCCCGGCAGCAGCGTACGTATCAACTCACTACTGACCGATGAGGAGCCGGGCGCGGTACTTCTCTCGGGAGAATTCCGCCGGCCGGGTGTCTACTCCATCAGGAAGGGCGAGACTCTGAGCCAGATCATCGACCGCGCCGGGGGGCTGACCGAGCTTGCCTATCCTTATGGCGCAGTGTTTACGCGCGAACGCGTGAAAGCAGACCAACGTCAGGCGTTTCGCCGCGCTGCGCGTGAGTTGAACAACGCGCTTACCGTCTCGGCGATCAGAAACAATCTTGAAGCGGAATCGATTACGGCGGCGCAGGGACTGGCGATGACTTTGACCACGATCGAAGCGCTGGGCCGCGTGGTTGTCGAATCCGATCCTGAAGTGCTGCAGCTCCGCCCCGATCTGGATACAACGCTTGAGGCCGGAGACGCCATTGTGATGCCCAAGCGACCGAATTTCGTCATCTTGAGTGGAGACGTGCTCAATCCGGGAGCGCTTCAGTTCGTCCCCGGCAAACGGGTCGAGGAATATCTTGCGCAAACCGGCGGTTTGACATCAACGGCGGATAAGAAGCGCGCCTTTCTCGTTTACCCCAACGGTGTTGCCGAGCCTATTCGGTTCTCGCTTTGGAGCAGGCGGAATGTGAAGGTTCCGCCCGGAAGCACCATCGTCATACCGAAGGATACAAGCCCATTCACCACGCTCGAAATTGTCAGAGACGTCAGTACGATACTGGGGCAGCTCGCGTTGTCGGTAGCCTCTATCGCGGTAATTTCGAACAATTAGAATTCCTTAAACAAAACCCTTATAGGCACGGATCAAAGGCGCCTGGCTTCTCAGCTCCTCGCCGCAGATGAAAAAATGACCAGCATGTCCGCGACCTCATTATCCGACACGACCCGAGTTGCGGTTATCGGGCTGGGATATGTCGGCCTGCCCCTGGCCGTGGTACTTGCCCGAAGCTTTGAGACCGTCGGGTTCGACATTGACCAAACGCGCATCGACGAATTGGCCGAAGGCTACGACCGAACCGACGAAGTCGCGCAGGACACGCTGCGCGCTTCGACCCTGAAGCTCTCGAGCGATGTTGAGGATGTTAAGGGCGCCGACTTTCTCATCGTCACCGTGCCGACCCCGGTGGATGACCAAAACCAGCCGGATCTGCGGCCGCTCGATTCGGCCTGCGCCTTGCTCGGGCCGGTCTTGACGCCGGGGTCCATCGTGGTTTTCGAGAGTACGGTCTATCCGGGCGTAACCGAAGACATCTGCGGCCCGGCCTTGGAGCGGTCGTCGGGCCTTCGGGCCGGACGGGATTTTTTCCTCGGATACTCGCCGGAGCGCATCAATCCCGGTGACCGCGAACACACGGTGGACCGCATTCAAAAGGTCATCGCCGGGCAGACCGAAGAGGTCATCGAAAAACTCGCCGCCCTTTACGGCACGGTGACCTCGGGCGGCGTCTTTCGCGCCAAGAGTATTCAGGCCGCCGAGGCGGCCAAGGTCATCGAGAACGCCCAGCGCGATATCAATATCGCGTTCATCAACGAAATCGCGATGATCTTCCAGAAGCTGGGGCTTTCCACCTACGACGTCTTGGAAGCGGCCGGAACCAAGTGGAATTTTCTCAAATTCTCGCCCGGACTGGTCGGCGGTCATTGCATCGGAGTTGACCCTTTTTATCTTGCCCATCGTGCCCGCGAGCTGGGTCACGATCCGGAGATCATCCTGTCGGGCCGGCGAACCAATGACAGAATGGGGACCTTTATCGCCAATCAGATTGCCGATCTTTTGGCACCCGGCGCATCCGCATTGGTGCTTGGCCTGACCTTCAAGGAAAACGTGCCGGATCTGCGCAATACCAAGGTGGTCGATCTGATTGCCGGCCTCAAAGACCGCGGAATGGAGGTCGACGTTCACGACGCCCAGGCCGACGCCGAGGAGGCAAGGCAGCATTTTGGCCTTTCGATCATCAGCCGGATCGCCGACCTGGAAGCTGGCCGCAAGACATATGATTGCGTCGTCGGCGCGGTGCCGCACGATCCGTATGTCGCCCTGACCGGCCAACAGCTGGCGGCTTTACTGAAGGAAGGCGGCCTGCTGGCCGACATCAAGGGAATGTGGCGGACGCATGAGCTGCCCGCAGGCATTCGCCGCTGGCAACTCTGAAGCTTACGCAGAGCGCGGCGCGGGGAAGAGTTCGAGGGTACGCCCTTGCAGCCGATAGTAAAGAAGCCCGATCCATTCATGGACGGCCAGGTCCAAGACCCTGAGATTTTGTATCGCCGTGCCCGAAAAGATCTCGAACTCGCTGCCTGAAGTCCGCGCCTTGTAGTCGGTCTGGCGGGGGGTGACCCGCCAACCCGCCGCACGAAAACAGGCGACGGCGCGCGGCATGTGAAACGCCGAGGTGACAAGCAGCCAGACTTCGTCCGGTTGCGGCTTTGCCAGACGATAGGCGTTGGTCGCATTTTCGTAAGTGTTCCGCGCTTTTGTCTCGAGCTCCAGCCGGTCAGCCGCGATGCCAAGACGGCTGAAGAAGCGACGCGCAACTTCCGCTTCGGTCAGCCCCTGGTCGGTCGCCCCGCCGCCGGAAAAAAAGACACGGGCCCGCGGATAATGCGCCGCCAGGGACGCTGCCTCGATCAGCCGCTCACCATGTCCTTTCACTTGTGGCAGCTCCCAGTCTTCGGTCAACCGAGGCAACTCGGCACCGCTTAGAACAACGATACCGTCCACCTTCTCAGGCAACGGCTCCGATGAATAAAAGCGGGCTTCCAAGGGCCTGATCAGCCAGTCACCGACGGGCAGTGTTGCCGCCAGAATCAACAGTACCGCGGCGACCGCGACAATCCATCGGCCGAGCCGGCGAAACGCCGTACGGCTCAGAACCCAGCCAAACACGATCGCCAGAGGGAGCAGATGGCTTGGCATGAGGAAGTACCAAATCCCGCTGGACACTGTGCCCGACACAACAATGGCTCCCGCAGTTGGCGTCGCCCCTGATTAGCGAATCTGCCCCTGATTAGCGAATCTGATGGTAGGTTTTATACCAATCCACGAATTTGGGAATGCCGTCGTCAATCGTGGTAGTCGGCTGAAAGCCCAGGTCCCGGCTAATCGCGTCGATATCGGCGTAGGTTTCCTTCACGTCGCCCGGCTGCATCAGCTCCATGACCTTCTCCGCTTTCTTGCCGATCGCCTCTTCCAACACGGCGATCATCCTGAGCAGCGGCTCAGACCGGTTGTTACCGATGTTGTAGACGCGGTGCGGGGCGTCGGAACCCGGCGAATGCACCGTCCCGTCATCGGCCGGCGGATTGTCGAGCGTCGCAAGAACGCCGGAGACGATATCGTCGATATACGTGAAGTCACGGCGCATGTCGCCGTGATTGAACACGTGAATCGGCCTGCCGCCGTAGATCGCTTCGGTGAAGATCCA
>JAKSBY010000367.1 GCA_022360855.1 Sphingomonadales bacterium
GCCCGTGGGCGCGGCGACATCGAGCCCATAATGGGGAAAACGCGGCTCGCCGTTGAGAATACGCTGCGACCCGTAGACGCCGGAGACGCGGCCGATGGCGGGCCAGACGAAGCCCGCGGCCCAGTCCATGCGTTCGGAGCCATCGGCACGGGCGGCGGCGACCATGCCGCGCTCCCGCGCCCGGCGCCGGCGCTCCTCCTCGGGGATGGTGACCGTCCGAGGCGGCAGGCCATCGACCCGTTCGATCCGGTAGCTGCGCGCCGCGATCGCCAGGTGTTGGGTTGTCGCCTCTCCGTCTGCCTTCATTGTCAGCGCCGACTCGGCGCTGTGGTCGCGCCCGAAACCGATGACGAAACGGCCGTCGGCGGCGACTTTGACCGGCGCACCGTCGAGCGTGATCTCCGCGCCGGCCGGCGCCTGGCCGATGACCATGCCGCCCTGCATCAGATCGCCGGTAAGCGCGAGCCCGTCGGCGGCCCAGGCGGCGGGGACCAAGGCGGCCGGCGCCAGAAACGCAAAAACGAGTGCGGTGAAGGTATGGCGGATGGTCATAACAGGCGGCCCTGTCTATCGTCGCGCTTTTTGGCCTTTTTGGGGCGGCCCTTCGGCGCGGGCGGCGTGCCGGAGGATCCGATCACCGCCGGCACCCGGCCATCGGTGAATTCGATATCGATTGCCGCGCCCGGCGCGGCGTCGGCCGCCCCGGTCACGGGCCGGCCCTCGGCGCTGTAGACGACCGCGTAGCCACGCTCCAGCACACGCGCGTAGCTGAGGCTTTCCAGCACGCGCGTCGTCGCCGCGAGCGCCTGGCGGGCGTCTTTCAGCGCCGCCGTGCCGGCGTCTGCCAGCCGCCGTTCCGCCTCCTCGAGCTCGCGGCGCTTGAGCCGCGCCGATCCGGCGAGTGCGGACGCCGACAGCCGGCCCGACTGGCGATCGAGCCGGCCGCGCCAGAGCCCGGCCACGGCCAGCAAGCCCCGCGGCAGCCGGTCGGAAAGGTCGTCGACGCGCTGCGCCGCCAGGCCGAGCAGGTCCTTCGGCTTGGGCAGGGCGCGGGCCAGGCCCGAAAGCCGTTCCCTCAGACGGTCCGTCAGCCTGAGCCGCGCCTGCACCAGGCGGCGGCCGAGATCGGCGGTCGTGGCGATCAGCTCGGCCTGGACGGGCACCGCCATCTCCGCCGCCGCGGTCGGCGTCGGCGCGCGGCGGTCAGCGGCGAAATCGATCAAGGTGGTGTCGGTTTCGTGGCCGACCGCGGAGATGACCGGGATGTCGCTGGCGGCGACGGCGCGCACCACCGCTTCTTCATTGAAGGCCCATAGGTCTTCGAGGCTGCCACCGCCGCGGGCGACGATCAACAGGTCGGGCCGGGGCACGGCTGCGCCCGGCTCCAGTCCATTGAAGCCCGCGATGGCATTGGCGATCTCGCCGGCTGCGGTTTCGCCCTGCACCGTGACCGGCCAGACGAGCACGTGCCGCGGGAAGCGGTCGGCGAGGCGGTGCAGGATATCGCGGATCACCGCGCCCGTCGGCGAGGTGATCACGCCGATGGTCGTCGGCAGATAGGGCAGCGGCTGCTTCCGCTCCTCGGCGAACAGGCCCTCGGCGGCGAGCTTCTTGCGGCGCTCTTCCAA
>JAKSBY010000281.1 GCA_022360855.1 Sphingomonadales bacterium
GCAAAATACAAAGCCTTCATCGAAAACGGAAAAAAACCAATCGTCGCCCTCATCGCATGCGCCAGAAAACTCATCACTATCATCAACGCAAAAATCAGAGACGCCATATACAAAACTCAAAATCAACTGAGTTGATGACGGCAAGGGGGGAGGGGACGGGGCCGCGCGGCCGTTAGCCGAGCAGGGAGGCTTTCAGGTCGGCCGCGGGGTCGGCGATGATGGATTTGTTCACCGGCGTGCCGGTAGTCAGCAGCTTCTTGGCCAGCATGAAGGAGCGGGTGTCGTTGACCGCGTCGACTGCCAAAAGCTTCTCGCCGGCGAAATACCAGGCGGAGAAGCTGCGGCTGCCGGCGATGTCGCCACGGATGACGAGATCGTCGTAGCCCTGCGACAGGCCGGCGATCTGCAGCTTGAGGTCGAACTGGTCGGACCAGAACCAGGGCAGGGCGGCATAGGGCTCCGGTTTGCCGCAGATCGTCGCCGAGGCGGTCTTGGCCTGGTCGGTGGCGTTCTGCACCGATTCCAGCCGCACATCGCCGCCGTAAAGCGCGCTCGGATGAAAGGTGCAGTCGCCGGCGGCGACGATGTCCGGGTCGCTGGTGCGCGCGCATGCATCGACGACGATGCCGTTGCCGACTTTGAGTCCGGCGGCCTCGGCAAGCTCCACATTGGGCACGATGCCGGTGCCGAGAATCACGAGGTCGGCGGGATGCTCGCTCCCGTCGGCGCAGCGGACGGCCGCGACCGCCCCGCCGCCCACGATCTCCGAGACGCCGGCCCCGGTCAAGATCTCAACGCCCTCCTCGCGATGGACGCGGGTGTAGAAGGCTGAAACCTCCGGCGCGGTGACGCGGCCGAGCACCCGGGGCAGCATTTCGAGGACGGTCACCTCAAGCCCCATCTTGCGCAGCGACGCCGCGGTCTCCAGGCCGATATAGCCGCCGCCGACGATCACCGCCTTCCCAGCGCCGGAGGCAGCGTTTTGAATGCCCGCGATATCCGCCACGGTCCTGAGCCCGTAAACGCCCGCCTTGTCCAGCCCCGGCACCGGGATCCTGCGCACCCGCGCGCCGATGGCGAGCGCCAGCTTGTCGTAAGCAAGCGTCTCGCCGGTGGACAGCGCGAGCGATTTGGCCTGCCGGTCGATCGCCTCGACCCGGACGCCGAGCCTGACGTCGACGCCGGCCTTTTCATAGGCGTCGGCCTTGCGGATCAGGATGCTCTCGAAGCTCTTCGATCCGCTCAGATAATCCTTGGACAAGGGGGGCCGGTGATAGGGCAGGCAGTCTTCCTCGCCGATCAGGACGATCGCGCCTTCCCAGCCGTCCCGCCTGAGCGAAAGCGCGAGCTGCGCGCCCGCATGGCTGGCGCCGACGATCACGCAGCTTTGGTCTTGAGTGTCGGTCCCCGTCATTCTGCCCCCGAAGCTCCCTGCAACCGAATCGGACGCGGCCCGACCCGGCTGCATATTAACCTGTTGCGCACGCGAGGGAAGTGCGGGCAAAACCTCTGCTATGCCGATGCGGATCGATCCCCCCAGCCTCGTCCTGTTTTGCAAGCGGCCCCGCCTGGGTCACGGCAAGCAGCGGCTGGCGGCCGCCATCGGGGCAGAGCAGGCGCTTGCGGTGGCCGAGGCGTTTCTGGCTTGCGCGCTGGAGGATGCTGCGACATGGCCGGGCCCTGTGGTTCTGGCGCCCTCTCGGCAAGAGGACGCGGAATGGGCGGCGGCGCTGATGCCGGCGGGGTCCGTGCTGGTGCAGCCGGAGGGCAATCTCGGTGAACGGCTCAACCATGTGGACCGGGAGCTGCGTAGCTCCGGGCACGACGCGCTGCTCTTCATGGGCTCCGACGCGCCGGTGCTGACCGAAGACTGCTTCGCAAAAGCGCGCGCCGGCCTGGAGCGCCACGAGGTGGTCCTCGCGCGGGCGGCGGACGGTGGCGTGACCCTGATGGGCAATGCCAAGCCCTGGCCGGACCTGACGTCGCTGCCCTGGAGCACGCCGGAGCTCGCGGACGCCTTGCAGGAGGCATGCGAGGATGAGGGCCTCTCGGTTCTGAGTTTCACGGGCGGCTACGATATCGACGTGGCCGACGATCTGTTGCGGCTCCCCGAGGACCTGGCAACGGACGACCGCCCGGCCCGGCGACGCCTCGCCGACCATCTGGCCGCGTTGAACCTGTCCTAGCCGGTACCCATGACCGCGCCCGTCAGCATCATTATTCCGTGTTTCCGCGACGAGAACGCTCTTGCGGTGTTGCTGGAGCGGCTTGGCGCGCTGTCGCGGGAGCCGCTGGATATCATCGTCGTCGACGGCGCGGCGAGCGCAGGTTGCGCCGCCATCGCCGGGAGCCATGGCGCACGCTATCTCAGCCGCTCTTCGCCGCGTGGCGCCCGTATGGTGGCCGGCGCCGGGGAGGCAACGGCGCCGGTCCTGTGGTTTTTGCACGCGGACGCCCTGGTGCCCGACGCGGCGCTCCCGTCGATACGAACGGCGATTGAGGCCGGCGCGGCCGGCGGGTTCTTCCGTTTCGCCTTTGCCGGTCCGCCGAGCTTCACGAAAAAGTTCCTGGCCGCCATGGTGAACTGGCGGTGCCGTTTCGGCATCCCCTACGGCGACCAGGGGATTTTCATGACGGCCGAGGCTTACGAGAAGGCCGGCGGGCATGGGCCGCTGCCACTGTTCGAGGAAGTGGAGCTGGTGCGTAACGCTAGGCGAACCGGCGCGTTTCGCCCGCTGGACGTTACATTGCCGGTCAACGTGCGGCGCTGGGAGCGTGACGGCTACTGGCGGCGCACGCTCATCAACAGGCTCATGGCGCTCGGCTTTTCGCTCGGCATTTCCGCCGAACGGCTGGCGCGGTGGTACCGATAAACAAGCGCCTTTCCGAAACGTGATTTGCCCGTGAGGGCGCGACCTAGTAATCCCCGCGCTTTCACGGGTATAATTGCAAAATTACAGGGGCAATCATGCACGACGCGATCAAGGCGTATTACGGGGAGACGCTGCGGTCCTCTGACGACCTGAAGACCGATGCCTGCGCGACAGACACGCATCTGCCGGGCCACATCAAGGCCGCACTGGCGGAGATCCATCCCGACGTCCTGAGCCGCTACTACGGCTGCGGCCTGATCGCGCCGGAAGCGCTGGACGGCCTTTCGATCCTGGACCTCGGCTGCGGCGCCGGGCGCGACGTCTTCGTGCTCTCAAAGCTGGTCGGCCCCGAGGGGCGCGTGGTCGGCGTCGATATGACGGACGCCCAGTTGCAGGCTGCGGAACAATTCACCGACTATCACCGCCGCGCCTTTGGCTACGCCGAATCGAATGTGCGTTTCCTGAAAGGCTATCTGGAAGAGCTCGACGCGCTTGATCTCGAGCCGGAGAGTTTCGACGTCATCGTCTCCAACTGCGTGATCAACCTGTGCGCCGACAAGGAGGCGGTTCTTAGGTCGGCGTACCGGCTCTTGAAGCCGGGTGGCGAGATCTACTTCGCCGACGTCTATGCCGACCGCCGGGTGCCGGAGGCGCTGCGCGACGATCCGGTGCTGCACGGCGAATGCCTCGGCGGCGCGCTCTATTGGAACGATTTCCTGCATCTGGCGAAGCAATCGGGCTTCCTCGATCCGCGCCTCGTGGAGCACCGGCCGATCCTCATCAAAAACGCGGATATCGCGGCGAAGCTCGGGGAGATCAACTTCTATTCGGCCACCTGCCGGCTGTTCAGGCTGGCCGATCTGGAGCCCGACTGCGAGGATTACGGCCAAAGCGTCGTCTATAAGGGCACGATCCCGCACTACGAGGCCACGTTTCCTCTCGACAACCACCATCGCATCCCCGCGGGCGAGCCGTTCCCGGTCTGCGGCAACAGCTATCGCATGCTCGCGGAAACGCGGTTTCGCGCGCATTTCGAATTCCGCGGCGATTGGCAGACCCATCTGGGGCTGTTCCCGGGCTGCGGCGCGAGTCTGGCGCTGATCCGCGAGGAGGCGGGCGAGGAACTGGCCAATGGATGTTGCTAATCCGGAGGTTCTTCCCGCCGCAAAGCGGTCCTGGCTGTTCACCGAGCACGGCGAGGCGCGCGGATACATCCAGCCGCACGGGCTGAAGGAGTTGTGGTTCCACACCGGGACCGCCTGCAATCTGGCCTGCCCGTTTTGCCTTGAAGGCTCCAAGCCCGGCGACAACCGCCTCGGCGCCATGCGCATCGACGAGGTTAGGCCGTTTATCGACGAGGCGCTGGAGCTTGGCGTCGAGCAATTTTCCTTCACCGGCGGCGAGCCCTTCGTGGTCCGCGATTTCATTAGTATCCTGGCCTATGCCGCCAGGCATCGCCCGTGCCTCGTGTTGACCAACGGCACGGCGCCGCTGCGGCGCCGTCTCGACAAGATCGCCGCGCTGCGCGAAGCGCCGTATCCTGTGTCCTTCCGGGTCAGCCTGGATCATTACGATCCGCTGATTCACGATGCCGGCCGCGGCGCCGGCAGCTTTGCCGAGGCGTTACAGGGGATACGGGAGCTCCTGGCGCTCGGCTTCGACGTCTCCCTCGCGCGGCAGATGCAGCCCGGTGAAGATACCGACGGCATCGACGCCCGCTACCATGCCCTTGCCCGGGAGCTCGGTTTCCAGGCGCCGCCCAAGATCGTCGCCTTTCCGGAATTCAAGACGCCGTTCTCGACCGCCG
Organism: Sphingomonadales bacterium; assembly: GCA_022360855.1. GTDB lineage: Bacteria > Pseudomonadota > Alphaproteobacteria > Sphingomonadales > JAKSBY01 > JAKSBY01. Next base: position 4,681 of record JAKSBY010000281.1, read on the forward strand.
ACACGCCGGAGATCACCGAACACTGCATGACCACCTACCAATCCGAGGCTGGGCGGCGGGACTTCATGTGCGCCTTCTCGAAAATGGTGGTCAAGCGGGACGGACGCATGCGGGTCTACGCCTGCACCCTGGTGGACGACGATCCGGACTACGATTTCGGCGGCTCGTTGAAAAAGGCGATGGCGGTCCGGGTCATGCTCCGTCACCACCGCTGCTATAGCTGCTTCGCCTATGGGGCGTCGTGCAGCGAGCGGTAGTCTGCGGCCTGATCCGTTGGCCGAACAACACC